>JACRGX010000074.1 GCA_016212185.1 Nitrospirota bacterium | reverse complement strand
TTGGTCGCGCCCCACGCGGGCGCGTGGATTGAAATGCATTGTTCATGATTTTAATTTTGGGACTTAACGAGTCGCGCCCCACGCGGGCGCGTGGATTGAAATAGTTAATGCACAAATAGCTATTTGATTTGGGGTTGTCGCGCCCCACGCGGGCGCGTGGATTGAAATTCCAATATAAAGCAACTCAAAGCAAAAATAGAGTAGTCGCGCCCCACGCGGGCGCGTGGATTGAAATACCGTGAATATAAATCATTGCATGAATATTGGATGGGTCGCGCCCCGCGCGGGCGCGTGGATTGAAATATTGCCTGCTTGAAGCTAATCACAAAGATAAAACGTCGCGCCCCGCGCGGGCAAAATACGTATTAGTTTTTAAATACTGCCTTTAAAAATTCCCTATTCAGTTTGGCTATGAACTGCACTTTGATGCCTTTCGGGCAGGCAGCCTGACATTCGTAGTGGTTGCTGCAATTGCCGAAGCCTTCATTCAGCATTGACTCTGTCATCATGCACACGCGCCGTGCAGACTCAATTCGCCCTTGCGGAAGCATTGCAAGATGCGTTACCTTTGCAGCGGTAAAAAGCATTGCAGAACCATTAGGACAGGCGGCAACACATGCGCCGCAACCGATGCATTCAGCGGCATCCATTGCAGCTTCAGCAGCCTCTTTCGGAATAAGGACGGCATTGGCGTCAGGGACTCCGCCTGTATGTACGGATATATAACCGCCGGACTGAATAATGCGGTCAAGCGCCCCGCGGTCAACGATTAAATCCTTAATTACAGGGAATGCCTTTGCCCGCAGGGGTTCAATGTATATTGCATCGCCATCTTTAAAATGCCTCATGTGAAGCTGGCAGACCGTTGTCTTTTCCTTAGGCCCGTGAGGCACACCGTTAATAACCTGCGAGCATGAACCGCAAATGCCTTCGCGGCAGTCATGGTCAAAGGCGATAGGCTCTTTTCCATTTTTAACGAGATTCTCATTAACCGCATCCAGCATCTCAAGGAATGACATCTCAGGGCTTATGTTTTTTGCCTCGTGCCGCTCAAGCCGGCCCTGTTCATCAGGGCCTTTTTGCCGCCAGACAAATAATGTAAGGTTCACTTATAACTCCTTGCCGCAAGTTCTACATTTTCAAACTTCAGCGGTTCCTTGTGAAGCTCCGGCTCTCTGTCAACGCCTTTAAATTCCCATGCGGCAGTGTAGCAGAAATTCTCATCGTTGCGCCTTGCCCCGCCGTCCTGCGTCTGATGCTCAATGCGGAAATGCGCCCCGCAGGATTCCCTGCGGTGAAGGGCGTCGCGCGCCATCAGCTCTCCGAATTCAAGAAAATCCGCGATACGCCCCGCCCTTTCCAGTTCCTGATTTAATTCGCTGCCGCTGCCGGTAATTTTCACGTTTTGCCTGAATTCTGCGCGGAGCGGAGGAATTAATTGAAGGGCTTTCTTAAGTCCTTCCTCGCTGCGCACCATCCCGACATTATCCCAAAGTATCCTGCCGAGTTCACGGTGGAATTCGGATGCTGTTTTCCGTCCTTTAACTGAAAGGAGTTTTTTTATATAACTTTCAGCGTCATCCCTGGATTTTTTAAATTCAGAATGTTCTGCGTTAACTTTTCCCGGCGCTGTCTCAGCAAGGTAGTCTGATATTGTGTAAGGGATTATGAAATAGCCGTCTGCAAGCCCCTGCATAAGCGCGCTTGCGCCGAGCCGGTTAGCGCCGTGGTCTGAAAAATTAGCCTCGCCGAGCACAAATAGTCCGGGTATGCTGCTTTGCAGATTATAGTCCACCCACAGCCCGCCCATGGTGTAATGGGGCGCCGGGTATATGCGCATAGGCTGGTTATAGGCATTTTCTCCTGTGATTTTTTCATACATCTCAAAAAGGTTGCCGTATCTTTCACGGATTTTATCACGGCCCGAGCGTTTAATCGCATCTGCAAAATCAAGATAAACGCCTCTGCCGCCGCCTGCGCCGAATCCATTGTCGCAAATCTCTTTAACCGTGCGTGAGGCTATATCGCGCGGCGCGAGGTTCCCGTATGCAGGATACATGCGTTCAAGAAAGTAATCGCGTTCGTGTTCAGGGATTTCATGCGGCGCGCGCCTGTCCCCTTTATTCTTAGGCGCCCAGATCCTGCCGTCATTTCTAAGGGATTCTGACATAAGCGTAAGCTTTGACTGACGGTCCCCTGACGCGGGAATGCATGTTGGATGAATCTGCATAAAGCAGGGGTTTGCAAAAAACGCCCCTTTTTTGAAGGCGCGGTATGCCGCAGTGACGTTTGAACTCATTGCATTTGTGGAAAGGTAAAAAATATTTGAATAACCTCCGGTGCAGATACAGACTGCATCAGCCTCAAAACATTTAATCTCTCCGGTTACCATGTCGCGCACGGTAATCCCTTTTGCCTTGCCGTCAATAACCACGAGGTCCAGCATTTCTTTGCGGGGATGAAGAGTGACGGTTCTTGCTTTTATCTGGAGTGAAAGAGCTCCGTAGGCTCCGAGCAGTAATTGCTGTCCTGTCTGCCCTCTTGCGTAAAAGGTGCGCGAGACCTGCGCCCCTCCGAATGAGCGGTTTTCAAGATAGCCGGCATAGTCGCGCGCAAAGGGGACGCCCTGAGCAACGCACTGGTCAATGATATTATTGCTGAGCATAGCCAATCTGTATACGTTTGCCTCGCGCGCCCTGAAGTCGCCGCCTTTGATTGTGTCGTAGAAAAGACGGAGGATGCTGTCCCCGTCGTTCGGATAATTCTTTGCGGCATTGATGCCGCCCTGAGCTGCAATGCTGTGTCCCCGCCGGGGACTGTCCTGCAGGCAAAAGGCCTCAACATTATATCCAAGCTCTCCGAGCGCCGCGGCGGCAGATGCGCCTGCAAGCCCCATCCCGGCTATAATGATTTTATATCCTCTCCTGTTGGCAGGGCTTATGAGTTTTAATTCATGGCGCCGCCTGTCCCACTTTTCAGCAAGAGGCCCTGAGGGACATTTTCCGTCAAGAATCATAGGAACCTTAACACTCCCGCAAGAATAAAAACCGGTATTGCAATATACCCTAAAAAAATAATTATAGCCGCTAACATTCCGGACTTTATAACAACCGGGAAGGTCCGTTCGTTGTTTATTCCAAGCGTTTGAAAAGAACTTTGTATTCCATGAGCCAGATGTAAAGCTGTTGCGGCCATTGCCGCTATGTAAACAGATGAAATAAAGAAATTCTGAAAACTCAGCACAAGCATCCTGAACACATCAGGCCTTCCTGATGAAGCAATGTTTTTAACGGGAAAAACGGCATGGAAGGTGAAATGCAGAAGATGAAAAATAAGATAGGCCGCAATTGCAAGACCTGTCCATATCATAGTCCTTGATGCAAAAGTAGAGCGGAGATTTTTTCTGACCGCATAAGCATCAGGCTTTGCGGCATAGTTTTCAAGAGTAATCCGAATGCCGAAAAAAACATGAAGTGAAAGCGCCGAGAACATTATAAAACGGTATGCCCACACAAACAAACCGAGGCTGTGAAGTTTTGCGGCATATGCATTGATGCCGCCCGGTCCTGCAAAAACGGAGATATTTCCCATCAGATGCGCAATGACGAATATGACCATTAAAATACCCGTAATGGCCATCACAATTTTTCTGCCGGTGGTGTTTTTGAAAAATTGCATTTCCAGTTCAATGCCTTTCATGAAATAAATTTTTTGTCATGCATTTTTATTCAGCCGGCAGATGAAATATTTTACAACTTTTTTTGGAAAAATACACAGGGAGACTGAGGGGTTCAGTTTAAAAATGCGTTACAGGTGCACCAATCTGTTGCCGCCGCTTTTTTTGGCAAGGTAAAGCGCCTGATCCACTTTTTCCAGGAGCACCGGTATGTCCGCCGCAGCATCGTCAGGGCAGGTAATCAGCCCTATGCTGATGGTCAACTTATTGGGAGGCAGTTCTGCGTCTTGAAGTATGGGAGACAGTTCAATTTGTTCTCTCAGTCTTTCTGCGATGTATATTGCGTCAACCTTCTGGGTTTGCGGAAGAAGGACCATGAATTCATCCCCGCCGAATCTTGCCGCAATATCCATTGAACGCAGAGTAGTTGTAATGGTAGTTGCTAAAAATTTGAGGACCTTATCAGTTGCAATATGTCCGTAGGTGTCATTATATTTTTTAAATCTGTCAATATCAAGCATGAAAAGACTGAACGGCTGTTTGTATCTGTTAAAACGTGAAATCTCTTCGGTAAGCCTCTGGTCCAGAAAACGCCGGTTAAGCGCTCCGGTTAAAGGGTCGGTTATTGACAATTTTTTCAGCTCTTCGCTTTGTTTGTACAGCAGATTTCTTTCAATTGCAATTGCGGCGTTAGTCACAAGCGGCTGCAGGAGCCTCAGGTCGTTTTCATTGAATACTCCGCCCATTATCTTATCGGATATATTAAGTACGCCCGTTACCCTGTCTTCAATTTTCAGCGGAACGCTTAAAAATGATTTTGTTTTATAGCGCGGCTTGTTTTTCTGATTCAGCCTCGGGTCGCTCTCAACATCCTGCACCAGCATCGGTTTGCCGGTTTCAAACACCTTGCCGGCAATGCCTTCGCCTTTTTTAATTTTAATTTTTTTTGCCAGAATATTGTCTATTCCCTTTTTTGCCTCAACTAACAGTTCTAAGGTGGCGTAGTTTAAAAGCATTAGTGAGCCTTGTTCTGCCTTGAGAATTTGAGTGGATTTCTCCATGATGGTTTCCATCAGGCGGCCCCATTCAGTGACAGAGGCAATAGCCTCAGCGCTGTCTGTAATGGAATCCAGCATTTCATCCCGTTTCCCGTGGATTGCGAGCCTGAGGATATTATTTTCAAATGCAACTTTAGCGTGGTTTCTGAAGGCATTGATGATTTTCATGTTTTCATGGGAAAGTTCTTTGTCAAATATACATATCATTCCTTCCATTTCACCTGAAATAAAGATCGGGAAAATATGAACGGATTCAAGCCCTTGAATTTGTTTCTCCGCAAGGAACTTCCCTGCTTCGCCGGCGAGGTCTTTAAGCGCGAGGCTTAAAACCGCCGGCTTTGCGCCGGAGAGCCTGCGAACAAGCGAATTATCAGAGGCAAGGTTAATATTCATAAGATTAACACTGTGCGGGCCTTTGCTGTATATTGCGTTAAATCCTGAGGTCCGGATGTCTTTCAGTATTATTGCAGATGAAGTAGTCCCGATTACAAACTCAATTGCGTCTAAAATGTACCGGCAGGTAAGATCGGTATTTTTGGGAAATTTATCAAAAGCGCCGGTGTCAAATACCGCTGACAGTCTGCCGAGCTTTTCAGTAAGCCCGGTTTTTTCCTTGAGGTTGTTTAACAGGCAGTTTACTGATTTGTAGATATATTCAGCAATTTCTTTTACGCGGGCTTTGTCAACAAAACTGAGAGGGGCGTTGATTTGAATGTTTCTGTTGCATGCGATCTTCAAGAATTCAAGAAAATCCTCGTATGAGGCAAAGTTTCCCCTGCCTGCAATTGCAATTTTTCCCCCGATGTATTCTATGGGGACTGAAAAATTCATTATCCTGAAGGAGCACTTAGAGACCAACGGTTCATTTAGTTTCAGGGATTCCATGATTGATTGAATGCAGGATGCCGGACATCCTGAGCCGGTTCCAGAACATGATTTTATGACTTCGCATGCAGGATTTTCTTTTGTTGAATATATCAGGGCGCCGTCTGAATTATAGACGCTTATGGAGAATTCCGTGATGTTTGAAAGCAACAAGAGAAATTCTTTGCAATCATCAGAGGAAAGTAGCTGTTTAATAGATGGAGCTTTTTTCATAACCCCCCGTTTCCTCTGCGGAAAATTAGTGCTGAATGCCCTGGTGTTAGTGCTTTTACATTAACACATAATAAGCTGTCTGTCAAGCTTTTGGTCACCACTGTTGATAAATTTTACACCAATAAAGACAGTTATTTTCTATAATAATTAAGCTGTTATTTATTGTTTACAGGGTAAACTTTTATATAACAAATCCAGTTAATTTTTACAAGTAAAATAAATCAGAGTATTATGGCTACTTATATTGTGTTGCAGATAAAATACAGAGATTAACAGGCAGTTGAAAAACTGTTTTCATGCATTTGGTCGTCATCCCCGTAAAAACGGGAATCCAGTATTTTTTATTATGTAACTGGATACCCCGATTAAATCGGGGTATGACATTTTTTTAGTAAGAATGGACTTTTCAACAGCCTGTTAAGAATTGCCTTTATGAGACATTATCTGATTTTGTAAAAACTGATATTAACTTAGCCCGGTAAGTTTATAAGGGTCAAGGATACGTTCTGCTTCTGCTTTCTTTAAAATCCCTTTTTCAATCACAACCTGTTTCACGGTCTTTCCCGTTTTATACGCCTCTTTGGCAATTTCAGCGGCTGACGCATAGCCGATTATGGGATTAAGGGCGGTTGCAAGGGCAGTGCTTGTCTCCGCATATTCCCTGCACCTTACCTTGTTTGCCGTTATGCCTTTAAAACACTTCTCATTGAAGGCATTAACGGCATTTGAAAGTATGTCAATTGAAAAAAGCAGGTTGTGGGCTATCACAGGCTTCATAACATTAAGCTCAAGCTGTGACGCCTGGACTGCGCAGGCAATCGTGGCATCGCATCCAATAACCTGAAAACAGACCATATTAAGCATTTCGGCCATCACGGGATTTATTTTTCCGGGCATTATTGAAGAGCCGGGCTGGACCGCAGGCAGGATTATTTCTGCAAATCCTGTGCGGGGTCCTGAGCTCAAAAGGCGGATGTCATTGGCTATTTTTGTGAGGGTCACTGAAACGCCCCTGAGCGATGCGCTCAGTTCAAGCGCGGGATATACGTTTTGTATGCCCTCAAAGGTGTTTGCGGCGCTCCTGAATTTTATGCCGGTAAGTTTTGCTATCTCTTTTACAATGCGGTTTTTGAATTTCGGATGTGCATTTATCCCAGTGCCGACGGCATTGCCGCCTATGGGCAGATTGAGGAGGGACGCGGATGCATTTTGTATTCTCCGAATATCATTTCTTACTGACTCTGCAAAACCGCTGAATTCCTGACCGAGGGTCATAGGCACTGCATCCTGCAGGTGCGTCCTGCCGGACTTGACGACCTTTTTGAACTCCCTTGATTTTTTTGACAGCTCTTTGTACAGCCCGTTCAGCGCCGGAAGCAGAGATTCTTTGACTGATTCAAATGCGGAAATATAAATTGCAGTCGGTATTGTGTCATTGGTTGACTGCGCCATGTTGATGTGGTCATTGGGATGGATAATTTTGTAATTGCCTCTTTTAGCGCCGAGCAGTTCAAGTGCCCTGTTTGCAATTACCTCATTGGCGTTCATATTCTGAGAGGTGCCGGCGCCTGCCTGATAAACATCAACTATGAACTGGCTGTCGTGCAGCCCTTCAATAACCTCGGCGGCAGCCTTTTCAATCGCGTTAAGGAGCTTTTTATTAATTAATCCCAAGGAGCTGTTGGTGCGGACAGCGGCGAGTTTAATGATTCCCTGCGCCCTTATGAACCAGCGCGGAAGCCGCAGTCCGCTTACTTTAAAATTATCCTGAGCCCTTTTGGTCTGTGCGCCGTAATAGGCTTTATCAGGCAGTTTCACTTTACCGAGAGTGTCTTTTTCAATTCTCAAAATATAACCTCCGGGTTATTCTACAAACAATTTTAACAATTAATCATCTTTGCCGCGAATGCGGATTCTTGATTCCTCTACAATCCACAAATGTTGTTTTAGCGGTTCACTGCCAATAAGAGATAAAATACTCTGAAATACTTTTGTGACATGCTGTTTTGATTGACTGCCAACCCTTAAAACAATAATTCCAGAAAACTCATGCGGTGGATATGCTCTAATGTCAGAAAAATCAGTATCTAAAGTAACAAGAACACGATTTTCACTCTTACATACATCTATAAGCACTGGATCTTTAACGCCCTGTAATCTTTGCTCATTTACGGTTTTTGCATCATGTCCGTCATTAGTAAGCATTTCAGAAATCTCAATAGGGAGGTTTTCGTCTATCTTGAAGTACATATTCCCCTATGCTGTCACAGATACCAGTCTTTCACGGGATAGTTCAGCCGCATAGGCAATGGCTGCCTTAATATCTTCGGGACTTAGCGATGGATAGCTTTTCAAAATTTCATTTTCGCTGCTGCCTTCTGCTAAATTATCCAGTATAACTGAAACCATTATACGCGTCCCTTTAATACAGGCTTTCCCATGACATACAAGTGTATCTACAGTTATTCTATCTCTCCAGTTCATGCTTTGCCTCCTCTTTAATACATTTAATTATATCATAACATGCAACCTTTAACTTCTCCTCTACTCTGCCTGCAATGAGCGGTTAACTTTTCTGTTGCAAAAGAAACCCGAAGGGTTTGGATGTAAGTCTTTTGCAATGTGTTTAGCGAAGTGTAAATCATTATTGAAAATATACGGCTATTAAACAGGAAAATCCAATAATCCAATAAATAATGCCGGGGACAAAATCTCTTGCAAAACTTGATATATTTTCTGAAGGTATTTCTTTTTCTATATTTTTATACAATTTATCAGAATAAAAATACCTGTGTAAGTGTGTAAATACAATTGAATGATAAATACGTACTGTGCCAAAACAAAAAAACACTGATACAACAGAAATGACTATTGTTTTAACACTTAAACATGCTCTTTGATAAATAAAATAGCCGATAAGAATATACGATAAGGGAATGAGGTTAACAATAATATTTGATAGGATAAATCGCAATAAATTGTGTCTATCATCTAATGATGTGGTATCAAAAGGTCTATATCGTAAAAATGATGATAATCCAGTCGCCCATAGCAGCCCGGATAAAAAAGAAAAATGTCAGCAATCTTTTCCATAGTTACTCCTTCAATTAACCGAGTTCACATATCCCTCAGGATTTGGGATTATATACGAACCCATTTATTATCTCCCCTTAACACCCCTATCACTTCCTTCCGGCATAATTATTGCATCCCCAGTGTTGTCAAGAAATTTATTTACTTTACACAACCTTATCACTCAATTATAATCTATTATATGATCCCGGCAAATGAGATAATGTTCCGCCTCGTCTTGGGGGCGGTGATAGGCGGTATTATCGGTTTTGAAAGGGAGGTGCACGGCAGGGCCGCGGGCTTCAGGACCCAGTTGATTGTTTGTGTTGCCGCAGTGCTTATAATGATTGTTTCTGAAAATTATTATTACCATCTCAAATATCTTGACCCCACCCTGAGAATTGACCCCGCAAGGATTTCAGCAGGCGCGTTAATCGGCATCGGCTTTCTGGGCGCCGGCGTAATTGTTAAAAGCGGATTTGCAATCAGGGGGCTGACGACTGCGGCATCCCTCTGGATGGTGTCCGCCATCGGACTTGCCATCGGGGCAGGGCTTTACCTTGAGGGGATTGCCTCGGCGGCGATTACAATCATTGCACTGGTTTTCCTCAGATGGCTGGAAAGACACATGAAGATACTGCGGTTTAAGACAATTGCTATTTCAACGGATATGATCGGCAATGCAGAGGGTGCAGTGCGTTCAATACTTTCAGACTTTAAGGTGCATATCCACTCCGTAGATTATCATCAGGACAAGATTAAGGGAGAATTAACATACAATTTTAATGTATCTACAAGAAACAGGGATGCCATAAAAGACATATTTTTAAAACTTGGAGCGCTGGAGTTTATAAAGACGGTAAGAATTGCAGGTTAACGCAATTATGAAAAAACAGGAAATTCAGCCACAGATTACACAGATTAACACAGATTTTTTTAGAGGATTTCTTTTTAATTTGTTTTTTCTGCGAAATCTGCGGATGAAATTTATTATTCTTTGCGGTTAAATTTTAACAATATGAAAAAGACAGGAGGTGTTAATAAAAAAATGCTGCTTGAAGAAAAAACCATGCAGGAGCTTAAAGAGATTGCCAGGGAGACAGGATTGACCGTTAAAAAAGAATGGAAAAGGGCGGACCTGATAAAAGCAATTAAGAAATTAAAGTCTCCGGTAAAAAAGAAAAAAAAGTCTGAGGTAAAATCCAAAAAAGCCGCAGCAAAAAAACCCGCTGAAAAGAAAACTGTAAGTGTAAAAACAGCAAAGAAAAAAACTGCCGCGAAAGCATCTGCGAAGAAAACAGAGGCAGGGAAATCAGTGAAGAAGGCTGTAAAAAAGCCCGTTCAGAAAAAAAAGGCTGTAAAATCAACGGCAAAAAAAGCCGTCAGGAGAGCCCAAAAATCAACTGCTCCGTCAACGTCTTTGCCTAAAGGTGCAGTTATGCCCGTAGTCCCTTCTCTTGTGAAGGTGCCGGCAATGATTCCAAGCCCCGAAGTCCAACCTTTGCCTGTGCAGGAGGAAGACAGGATAGTCCTGCTTGCAAGGGATCCGAACTGGATATTTGCATACTGGGTAATCGGGGAGAGGACATTTAAATCACTCAGAAAAAAACTGGCCGGTTCTTTTCTTGCATTAAGGGTGTATGATGTAAGCGGCGCTTCTATTGAAAACGCCAACAGCTTTTTTGACATAAGGGTTTCAGAAAGAATCGGAAGCTGGCATATAAGGATAGAACAGGCTGACAACGAATTTTTAGTTGAGATAGGGTTTCTGTCGCCTGCAGGGACATTTCTGCCCGCCGCAAGGTCAAATAGAATATTGACCCCCGGCGCAAGAGTAGGACAATTAAGGCTGGAAGACTGGATAACAAGAAAACTGTACAAAGAGGCATATAAGCTTGATTTAGAGGAATTGAGGCGCTCCTCCTGAAAGCATTTGGCACGGCAGATATAAAATTATGACAAAAGGTTATCTTTGCTTAGTGCTGCATGCGCACCTGCCTTATGTGAGGCATCCCGAACATGACTACTTCCTTGAAGAGCAATGGTTTTATGAGGCTTTAACTGAAACCTACATTCCTGTTCTTGAAATCATAGAAGACCTGCTTGAGGACCATATTGATTTCAGACTTACAATCTCCCTTAGCCCTACCTTGATTGAGATGTTTAACGACTCCCTGCTGAGACACAGGTACGAAGGGTATTTAAGAAAAAAAATTGAACTTGCCGATAAAGAAATGGACCGCCTTGAAAATGACGGCAGGCTTTTCCCTGTTGTGAGGATGTACAAGGAGAGGTTTGGAAGGGTCAAAAATCTTTTTGAGGCGCGGTATAAAAAAGACCTTACCAGAGTTTTTAAACGTGTCAGAGAAAGCGGCAGGGTGGAAATAATAACCACTGCCGCAACCCATGCCTTTTTGCCTAATTTTTCCGTAAACCGCGAATCAGTAAAGGCGCAGATTTTAATTGCAGTTGATCATTATAAAAAAATATTCGGCGGTCCGCCCGAGGGCCTGTGGATACCTGAGTGCGGATATTATCCCGGGCTTGATGATATTTTAAAAGAGGCCGGCATAAGGTATTTTTTTATTGATACTCACGGCTTAATTTACGGCAGGCCGGCGCCGAAATTCGGCACCTTCCAGCCTGTCCGCTGTCCCTCGGGAGTTGCGGCATTTGGAAGGGATGCTGATTCGTCAAAAGAGGTTTGGAGTTCTGTGGAGGGTTATCCCGGAGATTATAATTACAGGGAATTTTACAGGGACATCGGCTATGACCTTCCTGCTGATTACGTAAAGCCTTATATCCATCCTGACGGCATACGGGTGGATACCGGAATGAAGTATTACAGGATAACGGGGAAGACGGAGGATAAGGAGCCTTATGTAAGGGAAAAGGCGCTTGAGACGGCAAAAGAACACGCAGACAATTTTTTATCCAATAGGGAAAAACAGGTTGCGTATTTTGCAGACTTTTTAGACATAAGTCCCGTTATCACGGCGCCGTATGACGCTGAACTTTTTGGTCACTGGTGGTTTGAAGGCGCGGACTGGCTTAATTTTTTAATACGGAAAATCGCAGGCGGTTCAGAGATAATTAAACTCATTACCCCTTCAGAATATCTTAATTCAGGCGTTGAGCTTCAGACAGTTTTGCCTACTCAGTCAAGCTGGGGATGGAAGGGGTATTCGGAGACATGGCTGAATGATTTAAATGAGTGGATATACCCGCCTCTTCACGAGGCCGCTCAGAAAATGTCTGAGATTGCCCGTGAAAATCCTAATGCGCGGGGCATTATATTGAGGGCTTTGAATCAAGCTGCAAGGGAGTTGCTGCTGGCCCAGTCAAGCGACTGGGCATTTATGATGGCTAAAAAGACCGCTGCAGACTATGCCGGAAAAAGGGTTATGGAGCATTTGCAGTGGTTCAATCAGCTTTACAACGGAATAAAAAGCGGCGCTGTAGACGTTGAATGGTTAGGGCCTCTGGAGAAAAGAAACAACATTTTCAGGGATATAGATTACAGGGCCTACAATCCTGATTATGAGTTTAGCAATTTGTCAAAGGGATAACTTTTTAGATACACGAGGAAACTGTCAAGTGAATGCGAGAAGCTTTTTGTCTTTCTGCGCAGGAGTGAAAAATCCCTTACAAACCTGTCTTCCTTGAAAGTTGCCGTCTTAAGCGACCCGTAACGCGTCTCTTTTTTTGCAGCCCACCTTGAGATAATGGATACGCCGAGTCCGTTTTCAACGGCAGATTTGATGGATTCAGTACTCCCAAATGTAAGCGTTGTTTTAATATTTTGCGGATGTATGCCGTGTTTTGTCAGGTATTTTTCAATTATCTGTCTTGTTCCCGATCCTTCCTCCCTGATGATGAACGGCTCTCTTGTGAGTTCTGAGATTGATACATACGGTCTCTTGGCCCACGCATGCAGGGGCGGCATGATGATGACCATTTCGTCGGATACGATTTTTTCAACGAGGAGTTTCTGTTTGACAACGTCTCCTTCAACAAAACCTACGTCAATGCCTGCCGCGTTAAGGTACTCAACAATGGTTTTGGTATTGCTGATAAGAAGGTGAACGTTTACTTTTGGGAATTTTTTTCTGAAATCGGATATTACAGTCGGCATGACATAATTGCCTATTGTGGAACTGGCCCCGAGGGTTACAATGCCTTTTACAAGACCGGTGATTTTCCCGATTTCCCTATCGGCGTCTGCGTAAAGCGTATTTATATCTTTCGCATATTTGTAAAGTAATTCTCCGGCAGGCGTAAGCGTGATGATACAGCCGGAGCGGTTAAAGAGCTTGGCTCCGTAAATTTCTTCAAGCGCCTGAATCTGAAGGCTGACGGCCGGCTGGGTAAGACGTATTATCTCAGAAGCCTTTGAAAAACTTTTTGTTTCTGCAACGGTACAAAATACTTTTAACTTATGGTCTTGCATATTATTTTAACCCCTCGTTATAAGTTTTTTTTAACTATATCATAACACTTAATTATAAGTCAATTATCCTTTCTTATGGATTTTATGGAATTTTTTAATGGATTGTTTTGCAAGCAAGTCGGCTTCTTTGTTGAATTCTCTGCCCACATGAATTATCCTGAAGGCGTCAAATTTCCTAAGGATATTCTGAGCCTGAAGATAGAGGTCTTTTAAATTGCTGTTTTTAACCTTGTAAATGCCGGTCATCTGTTTTACGAGAAGTTCTGAATCCAGGAAGACCGTTATTTTTTTGAGCCCTAATGCGCAGGCTTCCTTAAGCCCCCTCAGGAACGCCTGATATTCGGCGATATTATTGGTTGCCGTGCCTATGTATTCTGATATTTTGTGAACGGTAAAATGAGGCTGGCGGGCTGTTTTATAACGGATTACCACGCCGATTCCGGCATGGCCCGGATTCCCACTGGATGCGCCGTCGCAGTAAATCTCCGTCTCAGATTCGGACGTTCCTGGATTGTCGTCTAATTTCAGCAGCCCCTGTTTGTATATTTCCTGCATTTGTTATGAGCTGTTTAAATGGATAGCGAGCGTATTCCCCGTGGTCTTGCCACGGGGTCAAGCGAGCGAATATGATAAAGAAATTCCTTACATTAGATTCCCTGTGGTCTTGCCACAGGGAAGATCAATCTCCAGGGGCAGACAGCTATGCTGTTTCATGGTAAAGCATCCTGTGGCAATAACAGCAGGTCAGGATGTCCGCATTGTTTTTTATATCATTGAAAAGCTGCGGCGGGATATTCGTGTGACAGCCCAGGCATATCTCGTCTTTTGTCTGAACTATTGCAACGCCTCCCTTTGTCTTGATGATGTCCATATACCTTTCATAGACATCTGCCTCTATCCTGCTTACCATATCTTTTCTTTTTGCCTTGTATTCGTCCATCTCCGAATACAGCGTCTTTTTTTCTTCGTCTAACGTTTTTTCTTCCCTGGCAAAATTTTCTTCCTCTTTTTTTACATTTGCATCTTCTTTTTTCACATCTTTCATTAAGGCGTCCAGAGATTCCATTATACTGAGGATTCCATCTTCAATCTGATATTTATTTTTTTCCACTGCCTCTATTTCCTTAAGATGCGCTTCGTATTCCTTGTTTGTTTTGATCTCTTTGGTGCGTTCCTTGAGTTTCTTTATTTTTACCTCTATATCCTCTATTTCATGCTCTTTGGTTTTCTTCTTGCCGGTTAATTGCTCCATCTCTGCCTTAATGTTTCCAAGAGATGTCGTTGCATCTTTAAGTGACATCTTGACCTTTTTCAGTTTTTCAGGAAGCGCCTCTATTTTACCGGCAATGGAAAGAATGGATGAATCAATCTCCTGAAGTTTTATTAAGAGTTTTAACTGTTCATTCAATTTAAATCTCCGATTAAATTAGTTTATCTTTTCTGGATTCCCGTTCCCCGATTACTACCTTCGGCGACAAGCTTCGCGGGAATGACATCCTATCTCAGAATGGGCCCACCAGGACTCGAACCTGGGACCAACCGGTTATGAGCCGGTAGCTCTACCAACTGAGCTATGGGCCCTGCAAACAGTATTAAAACTGAGCATTTAGTCCACTATTGTATTTCTTTTGGAAAGAAAAGTAAACTAAGGCTTGCAAAAAATGTTGCCTTATTGAAGATGAAATTATATAATAAACATCCAAAAACCATAACGGTGACGATATGAAACTTAAAAATAATACAGCCTTAATAACCGGCGCCGCACAGGGCATCGGGCATGCAATTGCAATCGGCATGGCAAAAGAAGGCGCCCACGTCGGCATAGCGGATATGAATATTGAGAAGGCGGAGGCTGCCGCAGAAGAGGTCAGGGCGCTTGGTGTGAAAAGCCTTGCAATTAAGCTTGATGTTTCAAAATCCGAAGGTATTGCAGGGGCGTTTGACCGTTTTATTCAGGAGTTCGGGAGACTTGATATACTTGTAAATAATGCCGGCATTACAAAAGATGCACTTATTTTGAGAATGAAGGAAGAGGACTGGGATATGGTGCTGGACATTAATTTAAAGGGCACGTTCCTCTGCAGTAAAGAGGCGGTAAAAGTCATGGCTAAGCAGCAGTATGGAAAGATTATCAGCGTATCATCGGTAGTTGCATTCATTGGAAATGCCGGTCAGGCAAATTACAGCGCATCAAAGGCAGGTATTGTTGGACTGACAAAAACCATAGCAAAGGAGTACGCAAGCCGCGGTATAAGGGCCAATGCCATTGCGCCGGGATTTATCCAGACGGCAATGACTGACGGGCTTCCTGAAAAGGTCAAAGAGGAAATGAAACGGCTTATTCCTCTCGGTCATTTCGGCCTGCCTGAGGATGTGGCTAATGCAGTCATATTCCTTGCTTCAAAAGATGCTGATTATGTTACAGGACAGGTAATCCATGTAAACGGAGGAATGTATATGTAAGAAAATTCAAAATTCAAAGTTTAAAATTAAAAATTGCGGGGAAAATTTATAATAAAATTTCCTCAATTTTGCATTTTAATTTTTAAAAATTAAAATGGATAGCGAGCGTATTCCCCGTAGTCTTGCCACGGGGTCAAGTGAGCGAATATGATAAAGAAATTCTTTACATTAGATTCCCTGTGGTTTTGCCACAGGGAAGATCAATTTTAAAACGGAGGTGCTAAATGGCAGTTGAAGAAAAGGTAAAGGAAATAATCTGTAAGCAGCTTGGTGTTGATATAGAAAAAGTTACGCCCGGTGCGGCTTTTATGGATGACCTCGGCGCAGACTCCCTTGATACCGTGGAGCTTGTTATGGCGTTTGAAGAGGCATTTAATATTGAAATCCCTGACGAAGATGCAGAAAAAATCTCCAAGGTTCAAGACGCTATAACTTATATACAGCAAAAATCCGGGAGCAAATAACCCGACTTCGACTGAATAAGAGAAAGGGAATAATTAAGAGGGGTATATGGCGCGCAGAGTTGTGGTAACGGGGGTTGGAATGATAACTCCCCTTGGCACCGGTACTGAAAAGTCATGGAATGGACTGCTTGAAGGCCGTTCAGGCATAAGGGCGATTACGCAGTTTGATGCCGCAGACTATCCATGCCGGATTGCCGGAGAGGTCGCTGATTTTGAAATAGACCGGTTCATAGATTTAAAAGAGCAGAAGAAAATGGACAGGTTTATCCATTTTGGCGTTGCAGCGGCTTCAATGGCTGTAAAAGATTCGGGACTTCAGATTACCGAGGAAAATGCCGGCAGGGTTGGAGTAATAGTCGGCGCGGGTATCGGCGGTCTGCGTGCCATTGAGCATTACAGCAGGGTCATTCAGGAAAGGGGATACAAAAAAATTACTCCGTTCTTTATTCCAATGGTGATAATAAACCTTATCGCCGGGCATATATCCATATTGTTCGGCGCTAAGGGTCCGAACTCATCTGTTGCAACAGCCTGTGCAAGCGGTACCCACTCAATAGGGGATGCCTTTAAATTGATACAGCAAGGCACGACTGATGCAATGATTGCAGGGGGGGCGGAGGCGGTTATCACACCCCTCGGTATTGCCGGCTTTACAGCAATGAAGGCGCTTTCCACAAGGAATCATGAGCCCGAGCGCGCAAGCAGGCCGTTTGACAGGGACCGGGACGGCTTTGTCATGGGTGAAGGAGCAGGAATTTTAGTTCTGGAAGAATTGGAATCAGCCCGGAAAAGAGGCGCTGGAATTTATGCGGAAATTATCGGCTATGGCATGACCGGAGACGCTTATCACATAACGTCCCCTCCGCCTGAGGGTGAAGGCGCAGCGAGATGCATGGCAGCCGCACTGAAAGATGCAGCCGTAAATCCTGAAAATATAAATTACATCAATGCCCACGGGACGTCAACAAAGTACGGCGATGAGCTGGAAAGCGCCGCTATTAAAAAAGTGTTTGGCGGGCATGCATATAAAGTTGCTGTAAGCTCTACGAAGTCAATGACAGGTCATCTCCTCGGCGCGGCCGGCGGCGTTGAGGCGGTTATAAGCGTTTTAAGCATTGTCAACAGCATTGTGCCGCCGACAATTAATCTTGAAAATCCCGACCCCGAATGCGATCTTGACTATGTGCCTAACAAGGCAAGGCAGATGAATGTGGATGTTGCAATGTCCAACTCATTTGGTTTTGGCGGAACAAATGCATGTATCGTTCTCAGAAAATATACAGGCAATTGAATTCTCAATAGGATACACCTTTAAAGACAAAGCCCTGATACAGGAGGCGCTTGTTCACAAGTCTTTTGCCAATGAAAATCCCTCTTTCACGCCTTCCTTTAATGAACGGCTGGAATTTCTCGGCGACTCAGTGCTCGGATTGATTGTCAGCGATTATCTTTTTAATTCCTACCGTGAATACAGTGAGGCTGAGCTTTCAAAAATAAAGGCTTATGCCGTTCAGGAAAATACACTTGCAGAAATTGCCTTGCAGCTTGACATCGGCTCCTGCCTGCTTCTCGGCAGGGGGGAGGAAGGGACCGGCGGCAGGCAGAAACCTTCATTGCTTGCCAATGCCTTTGAAGCTGTTTTGGGCGCTGTTTATCTTGACGGAGGGCTGAAGGCGGCAGGGGCTTTTGCAATTGGACTTCTGAAAGATAAAACAAATAAACTTATCTCAGAGGACCTGCTTTTTGATTTTAAGACGCGGTTTCAGGAAATTGTTCAGGAGAAGTTTGGAATACTGCCCAAATATACTGTGCATAAGGAATCAGGTCCTGAGCACATAAAGATATTTGAAGTGGAGGTCTTTGTAGGGAAAGAGAAATACGGTTCAGGGAAGGGCAGGACGAAAAAAGAGGCGGCGCAGATGGCGGCTGAAGAGGGATTGAAAAGGATGAAGGTTGAAGAATGATGGCAGGCATAAATACCTTCAAAATCTTTAGAAAGCTTTATTTGTCATTCCGGCTTGTCCGGAATCATTTTGCAAAGGCATATATGCCCTCAAAACTTTAAGAAAGCAACAATAATTATTGGCTGTCATGCTGCAAAAAGTTTTGAGTATTTGTTTCTGAACTAATTGTAAAAGGCAGTATGACATTAAAGGTGTTGCCCTTAAAGTTTTTCTGACACATATGCCTTTGCCGGGGTGTGTTATAAAATAAACAAAAGGAGGCTTATGGCGCTTACTTACAAGACAGCGGGCGTTGACATCAATAAAGGCGATAAGCTTGTGGATATGATAAAGCCTATGGCGCATGCTACATTCAGAAACGGAGTGCTTCAGGACATCGGCTCCTTCGGGGCGTTTTTTAAATTAGGCAATTATAAAAATCCCGTGCTCGTAAGCGGTACAGACGGCGTCGGCACAAAATTAAAGATTGCATTCATGCTTGACAGGCATGATACAGTCGGCATTGACCTTGTTGCCATGTGCGTTAATGACGTGCTGACAAGCGGAGCTAAACCATTGTTTTTCCTTGATTATTTTGCCACCGGAAAACTTTCCGTAAAAAATGCCGCGAATGTAATTAAAGGAATTGCTCAGGGATGCAGGCTTGCAGGCTGTGCGCTTATCGGCGGAGAGACTGCCGAGATGCCGGGATTTTACAAAAAAAATGAATACGACCTTGCAGGTTTTTCAGTCGGCGTTGTTGAGAAAAATAAAATCATTGACGGCTCAAAGATTAAATCCGGAGACATTATCATCGGGCTTGCCTCAAGCGGGCTTCACAGCAACGGCTATTCGCTTGTGAGAAAACTTTTCTTTGATATAAAAAAATACAAGGCGTCAACATTTATTAAAGAACTTGGCTGTTCAGCCGGAGAGGAGCTTTTAAAGCCGACAAGGATTTATGTTAAAAATATTCTTAAGTTATTAAATACTGTTGATATTAAAGGCATGGCTCATATCACAGGTGGCGGCATTACAGAGAACCTTCCGCGAATTATCCCCAAAAATCTCAGGGCAGTCGTTAAAAAAGGCAGTTGGCAAATCCCCGGTATTTTTGACATCATTAAAAAAGAAGGAAAGATTTCAGATGCTGAGATGTACAGGACGTTTAATATGGGAATCGGGTTTATTGTAGTTGTAAGAGAAAAGGATTCGGAACCTGTTCTGAAAAAACTCAAGCGCCTCGGAGAAAAAGTTTATGTAATCGGCCATATTGAAAAAGGTAAAGAAGGGGTGAGGTATGCTTAATATCGGCGTGTTAGCCTCGGGCAGGGGCTCAAATTTTCAGGCGATTATTAACAACATTGACAACGGCTATATCAAGGCTAAGATAGTTGTCCTGATAAGCGACAACGCCGACGCCTATGCGCTTGAGAGGGCAAAAAATCACGGCATTGAAACCCTTGTGTTAAAACCCAAGGATTTTTCTGAGAAGGATTCTTATTATTTCCGCATTGCAAAGGAGCTTAAATCAAGAAATGCCGGGCTTGTTGTCCTGGCAGGATTTATGAGGGTTGCGGGCAGTGCGCTTATCAAGGAATTTCCAAACAAAATAATAAATATCCATCCTGCGCTCCTGCCGTCTTTTCCCGGACTTCACGGGCAGAAGCAGGCGGTTGACCACGGCGTTAAGATTTCAGGATGCACTGTGCACTTTGTAGACGAAGGCGTTGACACAGGACCCGTGATAATTCAGGCGGCAGTCCCGGTTTATGATAATGATACCGAAGAAAGCCTCTCAGACAGAATACTCAAACAAGAACACAAAATCTTTCCGTTTGCCATAAAACTTTTTGCCGAAGGCAGGCTGAGCGTTGATGGAAGGAAGGTTGTTGTGAAATCCGAGAGGGAAAACACAGCAATTATAAACCCGCCGCTTGTTTAAGAAAGACCGTTGCACAACATCGGCGACTTTATAAGAACAAAAATTGAGGGGTATTTGCATGGTGAACTGATGGCCCGTAAAGTGAATAATATAACGGATAATTTACAGGACAGTGAATTAATAAAAAAATGTCTGTCCGGCGAAAATGTAGCGGCGTGGGAAGTTTTTGTTAAAAGTTATTCTAAATTAATCTGGAATTCAATCCACAAAACATTCAACCAATATTCTTTCCGTCATTCTAAGGAAGATACAGAGGATATTTACGGCTCTGTATTTCTTTCTTTAATAGAGAACGATTTTAAAAAATTAAGACAATTCAGGGGCGAAAATGCCTGCACCCTCAGGACCTGGCTGACTGTAATAACAGTCAGAATGACAATTGACTACATGAGGAGGGATAAAGGGCGTTTTTTAGCGGAATCCACAGAAAAAAACGTGGATGTATTTGAATTTATCCCTGACAGAAGGTATTGCTCTGAAAAATTATTGGAGGAAAAACAGACAAGTGAGAATCTCAGGAAATCCGTAGAACTCTTGCCTTTGCAGGACAGGATGATTTATGACCTGCTTTATAACAGGGAGGTCTCTCCGGAAGAGGCGGCAAAGATTTTAGGGTTGTCTGCGGCGGATATTTATTCAAGGAAACACAGGATTATAGAAAAGATTAAAAAAAATATGAAAGAGATGTAAGAAAGTGGAACTTCCAGCGTCTATAATTATAAACAGGGAAGAGTTACAGATTAAGCAATGAGGAGGAAGATATGCATCCGGACAATAAAAGTTTAAGCGACTTGGAAATTGCCGCTTATATGGAAGGAAGGCTTTCATCTGAAAAAAAAGAATCATTTGAAAGACGGTTAAGTGAAGACAGGCAGTGCATGGATATGCTTGTCGCTATAAATCGTGTTATCACCCGGAAAGACAGCCTGCCGATTGGGGACGTCCCGCAGCATCTAATAGAGAAAGCCATTGAAATGTATCCTGAAAGGCGCGGCATTTTTGATATTATTGTAGATTTAGGCAGGGATATTATAGATGTGCTCTATGCCCCATCTGATATTAATGTATTTACACCGCTTCCTGCGCCTGATTTGCGGAATGCCGGCATTTCATATCCTAAAATGGTAGTCCTCACTAAATCTTTTGACGGCATCAATGTTGAGTTTAATATTGAAAAGACTGCCGGAAACTGTTGCGACATTAAGATTGCGGCTATTGACGGCGGGTCAAAGGTTTTAATAAATAATCTCAGGGTTGAACTTATTTCCGAGGGAAAAGAACTGGTCTCAGGCCTTCTTAAAAACGGCGGGATGATATTTGAAGATATAAAGCCCGGCCGCTATACCATAAAAATCTATAAGAACAGAAAGATTCATGGAGAGCTGACGATAAAAATAATATAAAACATAAAAAAACAATTCACCACAGAGCAATTCACCACAGAGGGCACTGAGAGGAGAATTTAAATTTATCATTGCAAAATTATCATTTCACAATATAAATTTTAAACTTGATATTCCCTGTAGTTTGCTACAGGGTTACCTTATACTTCCCTTCCCCTTGACGGGGGAGGGTTAGGGTGGGGGTGGTTATAAAAATTCTTTCCCCCTCATAAAAATTATAGAAAAGGAGTTTTTGATATGGAAGAAAAAACGCCTGATATACAAAAGATATTAGATGAGAGAGCGAAGCTTGATAGTCTTCTACAATCACAGTTCAGCAAGAAAGTAGCGGTTATGTTTACTGATATTAAAGGCTCCACTATGTTTTATGAATCCAGAGGCGACATAGACGGCAGGGTTATGGTGCACAGGCATAACGAAATAGTCTTACCGGCAATAAAAGAAAATAAATCTCTTTTTATAAAGACAATAGGCGACGGCACTATGTCGGTATTTGACGACCCGTTGAATTCCATAAAATCTGCCATGGATATACAAAAAAAATTAAGAGCCCATAACAGCGGCAAATCCGAAGACAAACAGATACGCGTCAGAATCGGCATGAACTATGGCACCGGCATTGTTGAAGAAAAAGATGTGCACGGCGATGTGGTTAATGTCGCAAGCAGGATAGAGTCTATTGCAGATGCGGATGAGATATTGTTAACAGGTGAGATGTATAAAGAGGTGAAGAATAATGATGAACTGATATTCAGATATGTAGATTCAGTAAAAGTTAAGGGCAAGAAAGATGACATTAAGGTATTTAGGCTGCTGTGGCATGAAGAGGCCCTTTATTTGGGAAAAACAAGAAAGGCTGACGAGACTTTACAGAAAAAAGAAGGTGTTTTTGTAATTGAGGCGTCAGTCTACGGGAATCAATTAAAGGTTAGCGGTTTTGAGAGAACAGACGGCGAGGAGATGCCGGTTAAGAGTTATACGGAAGTCAGGTTTAATGAAATCAGGATAAAGGATTATACAAAGGGCATCATAGAGCTTCTCAACAGTGCAAACAGGCGCGGTAAGATCGGCAACGAACTGCTTGTGAAATTAAAAGAATACGGCAGGCTTCTCTTTGATGAATTAATCCCTGCTGAGATAAAGGACAAACTAGTAAAGACAAATGAAAAAAACCTGATGGTAAGCATTGATGATAAATTGGTTCATATCCCATGGGAATTACTCTATGACGGGATGGATTTCTTCTGTCAGCGGTTCAGCCTCGGCAGATCCGTAAGCACAAGGCAGACGGTATCGGTTGTCAGAAGGGCAATAAGCAGACCATTGAAGATGCAGATACTGGCCGACCCGAGGGGCAATTTAAAGGCTTCATATGAAGAGGGGGTGGGAATTAAGGATGAAGTTGGAAAGCTTGAAGAATGGCTGGATGTATTTTTAAAGACAACCGACATAAAAACCGATTATGTAAAGGCTAAAATCCGTAACTTTGATATTGTCCACTATGCAGGCCATGCAGAACATAGTGCCGCAAGACCCGAAGAAAGCGGATGGCTGTTAAAGGATGGGAAATTGAGCGCCGAACAGATACTTAATATGACGGGTGTTATGCCCATGCCGTCGCTGGTTTTTTCCAATGCGTGTCAGACCGGACAGACAGAGGAATGGAAACTGAGAGAAGATTATGTTAACAGGATATTCGGACTTGCAAATGCGTTTTTACTGTCAGGGGTGCAGCACTATATAGGCACTTTCTGGGAGATTCCTGACGAAGCGGGTTTGCACTTTGCAAAATGTTTTTATGAGAATCTTGTCAAAGGGGTGACAATAGGAGAGGCTTTGAGATTATCAAGATATGCATTGATTAGGAAATACGGCGAGGATACGATTGTCTGGGCAAGTTATATGCTCTATGGCGACCCGACAACAAAATATATTGTCCCGGACTCAAAGGTCCTGAGACAGGAATCTGAGGTAAAATCCGACAAGGAGGCATTTGTTGCTTCAGACGTTAGAAATAAAGAAGAGATAATACAATTCCCTCAGGAAAAGAAGGCATACGGGAAGCGGTTTTTTGCCGGCCTCGGTTTACTGCTTTTTGCCGGCCTGGTTTTATTCATGATGAAATGGAACCGGACCGGTATGGTTAATGCGCCTGTTACAGGGGAGAAAAGCATATCCGCAGTTGATAGAGATGAAGCCCGCAAAAGAATTGACGAATTGGTGGCTTCTCTTGCGAAGAATTACAGGGAAGGTAATTTTGAACAGGCAAAGGCTGTGCAGGATGAATGGAGCACAAAGCCGGTTACAATGGTGGTTATGGATATCAAATCTCCGGAAGACTCAGGGGACCACAGCAGGGAAAAATTAATAAGCCTGCTTTCCCAGTTCCTCCAGACAAGTGAGAGGATAAATATGGTTGAAAGGGAGATCCTTGTAAAACTTCTTGAGGAATTAAAGTTGAGTTCATCAGCCCTTGCTGATCCATTGACGGCATTAAAGATAGGAAAGGCGCTCTCGGCAAGGATTATTGTGACAGGAAACATTATCCCTGATAAAAAAGGACAGACAATTATGCTCAGATTTATAGATACCGAGACAACGGCAATCAAAAAGGTAATATCAGCGGAATCGCCTGACAGGGAGATAAATAAAGACAATATTAGCAATATCGGCAGGCAGATAGTTGACTGGGTCAAAGAGGATTTCCCGGTAAGAGGCAGGCTTGTTTCAATAACAGGCGATAAATGCCAGATAAACCTCGGACAGATGCACGGCATTAAAAAGGGCGACAGGCTGGATGTTATTAACGAATCTCCCAAAGACTCAGGCAGATATAAGGTGATAGGAGAGATTGAGATTAGCGAGTCTGAAAAGGACAAGTCGCAGGCTGTAGTTTTAAGCCGCACTGATTCAATAAAGGAAGGGTTTAAGGTAAGGGCGAAATAATGAGAAAGGTGGTTTTATTGGCAGCTCTTTGTTTGTCAGTATCTTATGCCGATGCGGACCAGATAGAGATGTCTTCAACGCTGAATCCTGTCGGTTCAGGCGCAAGGGCCATAGGCATGGGCGGGGCGTTCATAGGCGTGGCAGATGATGCAACAGCGGCGTCATGGAATCCTGCAGGGCTGGTGCAGCTTGAAAAACCGGAGGTCTCTATAGTCTATTCGCTTTTTTATAGAAAGCAGGCATATGATTCAAATACCCACCCTGAAGTCAACAATGAAAACAACATGGATGCCGGCGGAATTAATTATGCCAGCGCAGCCTATCCCTTTGTTATGTTTAACAGGAATATGGTAGTTTCCCTTAATTACCAGCGGCTGTACGAGATGAACAAAGAAGTTGATTTTAAATATACATGGGACGTATTAGGAGATAAGCTTTATGACAGCATTAAATTTAAGCAGGAGGGCTATCTTTATGCTGTTTCGCCTGCAATGGCAGTGCAGGTAACGCCTGAGTTTTATCTCGGCGCCGCCGTCAATTTCTGGGACGATTTTTTCGGTGATAATGGATGGGAAAACACTTATGAATCAAATGCCACAGGAGTAATTGGCGGTTTTACCGATAATGAAAAAATCCTTTGGAAGAATCAAATATTATTCCAAGGCATTAATGCAAACTTTGGCTTTTTATGGTCTGTATACGGGCCGTTTACAATAGGCGGCGTATATAAAACTCCATTTGATGCAACACTCACAAAAACGACTTACTTTTCTTTTAACCAGGACTTTCCTTCCATTCCACTGCATAATGGATATTCTTATGAAACCTCCAGTGATATCATCATGCGGATGCCTGAGTCTTACGGGATAGGGCTGTCTTACAGACATTCTGACGCCTGGACTACTGCCTTTGACATATACCAGACCAGGTGGTCAAGATTTTTGCTCAAGGACTCAGCCGGAAAGGAAACCAACCCGATAGACGGGGCGTCAATAAATGAAGGCCGTTTAAAAGATACAACACAGTTGCGTCTGGGCGCTGAATATCTTTTCATAAAAGAGAAACATGTCATCCCGCTAAGAGCCGGACTGTTTTACGACCCTGAGCCGGCAAAAGGCGATCTTGATGATTATTATGGTTTTTCTCTTGGCGCCGGTCTGGCGGTGAAAAAGATTGCGATAGACGCAGCTTATCAATACAGAACAGGAGAGGGTGTTACAGGGGATATATCGTCTACTTATGTCAGAGACAACAATGTCAGCATACAACAGCATGTTGTAATGGTCTCGGCGATTTATTATTTTTGATGAAGAAGAAATTTATTCTGATAACTTTATGGTTTTTCTTTTTCACTGCTATTGACGGCGCTGCTGTGAATGACGGCGGCACGTTCAGGAGCAAGTGGTGGAATTATTACAACAGGGGCATTGAATATTCTGAAAAAGCCGACTGGACGAACTCAATAAGCGACCTAAAAAAAGCCGTCTCCATGAGGACCAGAGACCAGAGGATGGCGCGTACATACGGAATGCACTTTATAGATTATTTTCCTCACAGGGAGCTTGGAATTGTTTATTTCAGCGCCGGAGAGCTTGACAAGGCTGTCAATGAGCTTGAGGAATCCATACGCTCGGAAGAATCTGCAAAGGCTGTTTATTACTTAAACAAGGCAAGGAAAATAATTCTTCTTAATCAAAAAGACAGGCAGGCAAACCCGCCTCTGATAACAATAGAATCTCCTGTTCATGGGTCTGCCCTGAAAGGTTTATCGGTTAAGGCAAAGGGAAAGACTTCAGGCGCAGGACTTATCGCAAAGATATTAATTAACAATAACCCCTATAGGTTTGACCTTGCAAAAGAGGACATAGAGTTTGAAAAAGAGCTTTCTGTTGATGACGGAGAAAACATGATTGTTGTAACTGCCGAAGACCTTCTGGGCCATCGCTCTAAGAAGACAATAGCAGTGTTCGTTGATAGAGAAGGGCCGGCTATAAATATTTTAGACATCCTCATGGAGGAAAGAGACGGAGAAAAGTTTGTAAGGATAACAGGTGAAATTAACGACAGCACGGGGATACGGAATATATTGCTCGGGGATAAAGCGATTAAGATTGACGATTTAAAAACTTATGAATTCAATATATCAATCCCCCTCCCCCTCACCCCCTCCCGCAAGGGGAGGGGGGAGTTTTTTCAAACTCCTACCTCTTTGACTGAGGGTTCCCCTGATATACCCTCCTCTTTGATGGAGGGTTCACCTAATCGTCCCTCCCCCTTGACGGGGGAGGGTAAGGGTGGGGGTGTTGGGATTGTCGTCATCCATGCGTCTGACAGCCTTGACAATGAGACAAGGGCGGAGCTTGACATTGAAAAAGAAATTACCGCCTTTAACAAAAATTCCGCTACAGTGCTTCTTGCCTTTAATGGAGACAATATATTTTCATCCGACCGTCAGCCCCCTGTAATAAGTCTTAAAGACACCGCAGATGTCCCGGTTGTCTTCGTGGATAAATATTATGTTGAAGGCGAGGTCTTTGACAATAACCTGGTGGAAAAGATTTTTGTGAATAATAAAGAAGTGGCGGCAAAAAAAGGCAAAAAGATGTTCTTCAGTAAAATTGTAAAGCTGACCGAGGGGGATAACAGGATTGTTGTGGATGCATATGACCCTTCAGACAACAAGGCAACATCAGCATTTACCGTTAAAAGAAATATCCCTGCTGTGATGCAGGCTGGCTCAAGAATGAGTGTCTCTGTACTGCCCTTTGAAAGCAGACAGAGGGATGCCGGCCTTACGCAGCTTGCCTATGAGCAATTGACAGGCTCTTTTGTTGAACAAAAACGGTTCAGCGTTATAGAAAGGGCAAAGCTGGAACAGGTGCTCCTTGAACAAAAACTCACCAGGGAAAAGCTTACAGACCCGGAACATTCAATAAGGGTCGGCAGACTTATGTCGGCAGAGACAATACTATCTACGTCCATAAATGAAACTCCGAAATCCATAGAGGTTATCTCAAGGGTGATAAATACCGAGACTTCGGAGGTAATGGAAGTCAAAGACGTTTTTACCGAGGATAAAAGCCTTGCATCAATCAAAGAGCTTATGGACGGTCTGGCGTCAAAAATAGCAGGAAGTTTCCCAATAGTTGAAGGCATGGTAATCAACAAGGGCGGCTCAAGGGAGATTTATTCAGACCTCGGCGCTCCGGCAAAAATAAGAAGGAATACAGGCGTAATCTTTTATAGAAAGGGCAGGGAAATAAAACACCCTGTAACAGGCAGGTCTCTCGGCTGGGATACAATAAAATTAGGCGAAGGACGCATTGAAGATATACAGAAGGATTTCTCAAAGATAAGACTGCTGGAAAAACCCGGCTCTCAGGATATTAATGTGAAGGATATGATGATTACGAAATAAGGACAGTAGTTTGTGTAATCAATTTTAATCAAAGAATTCCTCGAAACTCAGTTTCGGGGCATAAATTATCGTTTCTCGTTGTCATTCCCGCTTGTCGGGAATCCTTCTCGGAGAGATTCTGGACAAGCCAGAATGACATA
>JACRGX010000073.1 GCA_016212185.1 Nitrospirota bacterium | reverse complement strand
AATAGCCTGTTTTCCCTTGACAAATATGATAGATATGCTATATTGAATGTGGTGCTATTCAATGGAGGTGAGTAATGTTTGCCAGGGTAAAAAGAATTAAAACCAGTGCGGGTAAGATCAGAGAATATCTTTTAATCGTAGAGAATAAGCGGGTATCTGGAAAGGTCAGGCAGAAGATTGTAACAAACTTAGGCAGGTTAGAGCTGCTTAGGGAAACAAATATCGCAGACATCCTAATCCAGGAATTAAAAGATTACGCCAAGACCAAAAAACTTATGGATATGGATTTAACCTCTTGCGACTGGTCAAAGGAATACGGGATTATCGTGGTATTGCGCAAACTCTGGGAGATAACCGGCCTTGGCGAAATATTCAAGAAACACCTTCGTTCTTACAAATACCGTTTTGATATCAGCGAATGTATTTTAAGTTTGATTATCTCGCGCCTTGTATCCGCGGGTAGTGAACACCATAGCGCAGAGTGGCTTAAAGGCGTATACGAGCCAAAGTGGGAGAGCCTGCAATTACAGCAATTCTACCGTAGCCTTGACTTTATCTATGAGCACAAGGTTGATTTTGAGAAAGAATTATTTTTTAAGGCAGCCGATTTATTTAATCAGGAATTAGATATAGTAATGTTTGACACTACCTCAATCAAATACTGGGGCGAAGGCAAAAAGATAGGTATCCTGCAATACGGTTATTCTAAGGAGAAACGGGGTGATTTAAAGCAGCTCATCGTTGGCATACTTATGACTAAAGACGGCCTGCCGGTAGCAGTAGAGACATTCCCCGGGAATACCTCTGATTTAAAAAGCTTCCTTTTCGTATTAGAAAAACTTAAGAATAATTATAAGATAGGCAAATTAGTCTGGATAGCTGACAGAGGCATGGTCTCAAGCGATAACATCTCTAAGCTTAACGGGCTTAAGCAGGAATATATCTTAGGCGTAAAGATGCGCCAGTTTGACCAAGAAAAGCGTAAACACCTGCTTGGCCTTGATAAGATGCTGCCGGTAAGGGATGATCTTTACGTTAAAGAAGTAGTTATTCCAAACCAAGGCCGGTATATTGTCTGCTATAACCCGGAAGAAGCAGAGCGCGAATTTAAAAACAGGCAATTCTTTAGAGAGCATCTGGAGAAAAAGATAGCCAAGTCTACCACTAAGGAATGGATTATCAAGAACGGCTACAAGAAGTATGTAGATTTTGAAGGCGACATTGAATTGAATGAGAAACGGCTTCATCAGGAGAACCAGTATGACGGCAAATGGGTATTATTAACAAACACAAAACTCCCTTCAAAAGAAGTCGCCCTCTACTATAAAGACCTCTGGCAGATTGAAGCCGGATTCAGGGACTTAAAGCAGGATTTGGAGGCCTCACCCATTTACCACTGGACAGAACGCAGAATTATAGCCCATGTGTTTATCTGCTTCCTGGCGCTGCTCTTTAAGATTACCCTGCATAAAAAGATTAAAGAAATTGATAAAGCTGCTTCTTATACGGAAGTTTTCAATGCGGTAAGAGAGATTAAGGCAGTTAAGTTAACGGAAGGCAGGAAAGAGATAATCTTCAGGACTGAATTCCCTAACAAGGCACACCTTGCTTTTAAGGCCACAGGCACAGCCCCTCCGTCCAGAATCATTGCTTATCAGATAAAAGAGAAAATGTAGTGTCCCGTCAGGGGCTCTTTTTAAGGTTGTCGTCGATAAAACAAAGATTTACGGCAGGCAACTGTCAAAGTTGCGGTAACCGGTGGCAATATCAGTTCGGCTGATTGTCAGTAAGAGGATTATTCTCTTAATTGTTTTTCCGCGTCTACTACACCGCGGTTGACGCAACTTTGACAGAAAAGCAGAGGCCGCAGGTAGCAAGAACGCAGGAGTTTAAATAAAGGGGACGATTATTTTTCAAGAACCGTCCCCTTTATTTTTTTGTTTTTTTAAATCTTCGTTACATTGGTGGCTTGTTCGCCTTTCGGGCCCTGAGTAACTTCAAATTCTACCTCATCGCCTTCCGCCAAAGATTTATATCCTTCGCCTTTAATAGCGCTAAAATGCACAAAGACGTCTTTGCCGTTTTCTCCGGTAACAAAACCATATCCTTTTTGATTTGAGAACCACTTTATTTTTCCTTTTGCCATTTGATACTGTTCACCTCCTCCAGTATATAAAAAAACCGCAAAGCTTTTTAGATAACTGGTTTGCTTTACGGTTTACACGAAAATCCCACTTCTTTAAAATCTCCTAACTTATTGAGCTACGGATAACTAATGGAAATTTTGTAGGCCTATCTTTGGCCTGCTGCGGCGTTGCTCCTTGTTAATGTGGTTAAGATTATCCGTATGCCTATAGAATAGCAGAAGTTAGAGGAAAAAATCAAGCAGAATTTTGACGCAACGCATTGAAATGACGTAAGTTACGCATTTTCAAAAGTT
>JACRGX010000072.1 GCA_016212185.1 Nitrospirota bacterium | reverse complement strand
TCTCCTTCAACGTTTATTTTTAAAGGCCGGGTATGGATGCCGCATTCGCCACCGCATTTACTCGTGCCTATCCAGCGGCCGGCGCGCTCGTCCTCTTCACTAGTAATCCTGGTGCATGGTGCGCAACCTAAAGACCTGTAACCTTGTCCGTAAAGAGGATTCACCTTTACTCCGTTGAGAGCCAGATACTGCCAGACTTCTCTTTCCTTCCAAATAAGAATGGGATTCAGCTTAACCAACCCCTTATCCCGCTCCTCAACCTCCTTAAAATCCGTGCGCGTCCTGCCTTCAGTACAGCGCAGGCCGGTAACCCAGCACTTTAACTTCATCTATTCAATAGCCCTGCGCGTCGGCACAACCTTAAGGATATCGCAGCATTTATCCGGGTCGGTCGCATAAAGTTTGTCCGCTATCTGGACATCACTTTTAAAAACCTTTAACTCCGGATAGCGCGTGACCACTTCGTCCATAAACTTAATCGTTTCAGGCGGCTTAAATCGGGTAGTAATGATAAACCCCCGTATCTTGGGGTTTACTCGTTTAGCCAAATCCCACACGCAGACCGAATCCTTGCCTAAGCTGTTGGCCACGACCAAACTATCCCCATACTTTTTGTAGGCCTCTTTTATAATGGTAAGCGAACGGTCAACCTTCTCTTTAAAATTCAATTTTTCCACCAATTCTTTTAAATCGTCCTTATTCTCCAACAGACTCATCTTCCCCAGCCTCCTTCTTGTATAATAAATTATTTGCGTTGTTACTAACAGTTACCATCTACTACAGTCATCTATGAAAAAGCATGTCAATAAGAGAATACTCTCCCCTATGCAAAATAAAATGTACTTTTGCCATGCTCCCTTCCGAAAGTAACCCAATCAAATAAATCGTTATAACATACTCTCGGCATCAAGAGGTTCTTAACAACTTCTTTGTAGTTACATCTTACGAAATACCGGGCATCCGGTTTTCAGTCATCTATCGGTGCTCTGTTTGAGCATTGTAACATTTGATTTAAACGAGGGTGGATCAACCATTGCGTTGGACCTTTTAAAGGTCAATGACAGTAGGATCTCATCCCTCTCTCAAGAAGGCATGTTAAGAACCGTCTAAACAATACCGAACATACGGTATTAACTTGCCTTACTTGATTAGGCTGCCCGATACGATATTATTGTCGTATTTTGTGTTATTCCTCCATATGCTTAGGCTTATGGCCGCTATCTTGCGGCATACAGCGTTATAAGCATTGTTATCACTTAGGCCCTTAGAGCGTAAATAATCATAATATCTCCTTAGGGCGCTTGTTCCTTTTATAGCCTGGTGGCCGGCCATTTTGTAGACGCACTTTAAAGTCCTGTTACCCCATATCTTTTGGGTTCCATAGCGTCTCTGACCGCTCTCTTTCTTATGCCGGACTAAGCCGCAGTAGCTGAAGTAGTTATATTTATTGGGGAATCTTTTAGGGCTTATAACCTGGGACACTATCTTCGCGGCCTGAATAGATCCTATCCCTGGAATAGTCGTTAGATTTTCAATCTCCTTAAAGTGCTTCTTGGAATGCACAATCTGCTGTTGATACAGTTGGAGACTTTCCTCCATCCTCCCCAGTAAGTAATGAAGCTGTATGCCAATGAATCTGTAATCCGGACGCTCAATCTTTTCAAGCAGGCCCCTATTTTTATAAACGGCCTCTCCTTCAAGTTTAATGCCGCTCCTTCTAAATAGCGACTTATATCTGTTTTTAAGCCTTACGGTCTCATTTACTAGATGCTGATAGCCGGACATCAGGCCCCTAAACCTTTCTCTTTTTGAGCCGTCATGGAATACGGGTGTAAGGAAGTTTCCTCTTAATAATTTGGCGAGTTGTCTGGCGTCTAACTTGTCTGTTTTTTTCTTTTTGTATTCTTTGTTGGCGACAGGATTGCATACGATTAATTCGTCAACCTCGTCTTTGAGTATCTCATATAACCAATTGCTAAGCTCGCATTCCTCAAAGGCGAGTTTCTTTGTGCCTGGCGTATTCCTCAAATAATCGATTATCAGCCGCCCGTTGGTCGGTAAGGTTATATTATCCACTTCGCTGCCGTTTTCGTCCATCACGCAAAAACTACTACTTGACATATGCGCGTCCATTCCTATATACTGCACCATAGAGCCTCCTTTTTCCGAGGTTTAAGGCCTATACCACCATGGTATCACCATACCTCTGGTGTATAGTATACCTTATGATCCTATAAGAGATCACAAAAGGTTTTGGCCGTTAAGGCCTCTTTTATGACCTCCTCGGAAGGGAGGTTCTTTTTCATATTACCATTGCGAG
>JACRGX010000071.1 GCA_016212185.1 Nitrospirota bacterium | reverse complement strand
GGTCGGAAAAAAAGCTTTAGAGCAACACATCAGACAGACAATTATTTTCAGTAAGAAGTTATAATTTATCAGGCAAATAGTATGGCAAAATAATTGTCTCTCAAAGAACTCTGTTGCGTTCTAAAGATTTTTTTATGACTGGGTTTCGTAATATACTTACCAAGAGAAGGCATAAATATCTTCAAAACCCTTTAAATAAACTCAACATACCTAAGAGCAGGCACAAATACCTGCTGTCAGCGATTATTTTTCCCCGACATGCACTGTCACAATACTGAATGTCAACGGATAATAGCGCACCTCTTTTAAGCCCGACTCCTCCATTATCTTTTTAAATTCGTCCGGCGGGGGAAAATCAATTACAGATTCCGAGAGATATTCATAAGCGCCTTTCCTGCCGGAGATTGCGCTGCCGACGGCAGGCAGAAGTTTTGTGAGGTACAGGCGGAACGGTAATTTAAACAACCGGCTTTGGATGCTTGTAAATTCCAGGACAACTATCCTGCCGCCGTCTTTAACCACCCTTGCCATTTCCATAAGCCCTTTTTTGTAATCAGGGATGTTCCGTATCCCGAAGGCAATTATTGCGGCATCAAATGTCTTATCCTCAAAGGGCAGGGCGGTTATATCTCCGATGCGGAGTTCTATTTTATCCTGTTTCCCTGTTTTTAATATTTTTTTCTTTCCGGTCGCAATCATTTGGTCGCTGAAGTCCACTCCGGTTACCGTTGCCTGAGGGCGCTGTTTAATGATCTCCAGCGCAACATCTCCTGTGCCTGTGGCTGCGTCAAGAAACAGACCGTCTTTAACCACGGGAAGCTGTCCCACTGCAAACCGCCTCCAGTAACGGTCCCTGCCGAAACTCAGCAGTTTATTAAGAAGGTCGTACTGCGGCGCAATTGAAGAGAACATGGTTTGTATTTTGACTGGATTTTTTTGAAGCCTGTTCATAGTCTTTTTACAAGGAGTTTATAATTAGACCTTTTATTATGTCAACTTCCGCATTCCTAACAGACAAGCAAGTTATAAGATAAAATTATAGATGCATAATTTTTTTTATTTTGACTGATACTGTTGATTTTGTTATGTTAGTGTGTTTTTTGAAAGCCCTTGTCTTGTATTGTTCTTTTTTAGAAAAAGGGAGGGAAAGGCAGTTGAAAAGTCATGTATGGCGTCCATTATGGGTTGCAATAGGGCTTGTAGTGGTAATCCTTATTGCAAGGTCATTTGTAGTCCCTTCGGATTTCGGTGTTGGAGACAGGGGATTCATGTATAGTTATCACAGGAAAAGCAATCTGAATGAATGGAAGGCATTTAAGGTTAAATACCGGACAAAAGAATACTGCAAAGACTGCCACGAAGATAAATATAAATCCAATATGGCATCCAAGCACAAGGTTATACAGTGCGAAAACTGCCATGGGCCGGCAATAGAGCATCCTGAAAATCCCGAGAAACTAATTGTTGATAAAAGCAGGGAACTGTGTATCAGGTGCCATGCATACCTGCCTTACGCATCAAGCATGAGGTCAAAGATTAAAGGGATAAACCCGGTAGAACATAACCCTGATGACGGGTGCAGCGCTTGCCACGATCCGCACAACCCTGATATATAATAGAGGAACTGTAAATATGGGAATGACAAGAAGAGGATTTATAATAACCATTGTTAAAGGAGCTGCACTTGCTGCGCTGCCTGCAGGCGCCTTGAAGGTCTTAAGCCCTTCTGAAGTAATGGCAGCCATAAAAGAAACCCCTGTCCTGTGGGGTTTTGTCGTTGACACATATAAATGTGTCGGCTGCGGCTTGTGCGTCAAGGCCTGCAAACAGGAAAATGAGATTCCTCTTGAAGTGCCTGTTTCAAGGACGTGGGTGGAGAGATATATAATACTAAAAGACGGCAGGGTGTTGATTGACTCTCCGCATGCAGGTGCAAACGGTTTTACCTCGCAGAAGGTCAACAATATAGAAGTGAACCCCGAGAATATTGCAAAGGCGTTTTTTGTACCCAAGCTCTGCAACCAGTGTGAAAACCCGCCATGTGTGCAGGTTTGTCCGGTAGGCGCAACGTATAAAACGACAGACGGCGTGATACTGATTGACAGAAAGTGGTGCATAGGCTGCGGCTACTGTATTCAGTCATGCCCTTACGGCGCAAGGTTTTTCAATCCCATACTTAGGGTAGCTGAGAAGTGCACATTCTGCTACCACCGTATTTCTCAGGGCATGAAGACTGCCTGCGTAGATGCCTGTCCGTTTGGCGCGCGTCAGATAGGAAACCTTAAAGACCGCAACGACCCTGTAACAAAAATCATCCAGAATGAAAGGGTGTCTGTCCTGAAAGATGCATTCGGGACAAAACCCCAGGTTTACTACATTGGGATGGACGAAAACGTGAGGTAATTTATAGATGACACCTGAAATAAAAGAATTAATTGTTCACGGCGCAGAGTGGACGACTAAAGAGTTGTTTACATATCCCAACGAATATATATACTGGACCATCCAGATTGTAATGTATCCGTTGATGACGGGGTTTGTTGCAGGCGCCTTTGTATTGTCGTCTCTTTATCATGTCTTCGGGCAGAAAGATATCAAAGACCTTGCCAAGTTTTCGCTGGTCTTTTCCTTTGCCCTTCTTATCGTTGCCCCGATGCCGCTTCTTTTTCATTTGCAGCAGCCTCAGAGAAATACGGAGGTCTTTTTCACTCCCCACTTCACATCAGCTATTGCCGCATTCGGCATGGTTTACCTCATTTACATGATGATAGTCGCTGCAGAGGTATGGTTTGTCTACAGAAAACACTTTGTTGAACAGGCAATAGCCCTTATAGGAAAGGGCGGGCTGATTAATTTTGTCAACAGGTTAATCTTTAATCTCCTTACCCTCGGCGCCTATGATATCGGAGAGCAAGCTGTTCACAAAGACGAAAAATTAATCAAGGTACTTGCAGGCATCGGTATCCCTGTGGCGTTTTTTCTGCATGGTTATGCAGGATTTATCTTTGGCTCGGTTAAGGCAAATGCCCTCTGGACGACGCCGCTTATGCCGATCATATTTATTATGTCCGCAGTGGTCTCGGGAGTAGCCCTCTGCATGGTTACATATATTGTGATAATGGAATGGAAGAAATTCAGGGCCAAGAAAAAACATGAGGATCAGGTTTCCGTAGAGATAAAAGGCGCGGAAGTTGACGTTATACGGAAGACTTCAAAATACCTCATAGCCGCCATGATTGCGGCAATGACCCTTGAGATGCTGGACCTTGTATTCAGGGGTTATACTGCCATGAAGTCATGGGACATACTCCGCTCGGTCATTTACGGCAAGGACTTTTTTAATATCTTTGTGCTCCAGTACCTCTGCGGCAACCTCATTCCTTTCATACTCCTCCTGATACCCGGACTGACAATAAGAAGGGCGGTTATCGCAACGTTGCTTGTTCTGTTAGGGGTGTTTATGATGAGGTGGAACGTTGTAATCGGCGGACAGGCATTTTCCAATTCATACGCCGGCTATATGCACTATAGTATGCCGATTATCCCGCACAATCTTGAAGCTTTTAAGGAAGGTGCCGCAGGAGCGCTTGTTATTGCCATTCTGCCGTTTGTTTTTTTCTGGTTCTTCAATAAATTTGCGCCTTCTTTAAAATTCAAGAGAGATAATAATGAATAAAACAGCTTTTTGATTGACAAACAAAGTTGTTTCTGTTATTTTTTAAATGTTTTAAATTTTTCAAGAGGGCACTTAAATGAAGAGACGTGGTTTTTTAAAACTTCTGACTTTTGTTTTAGGCTCGGCGGCCGTGGGCGCCTTTGCTTATCCGTTAGTACGGTTTCTTACCCCCCATGAGGCAAAGACAACAGGAGAACAGGTAACAGTCAAAAAGAGCGATTTACCTCTCGGCGAAGGAAAAGAAATTGTCTTTGGCGGCACCCCTGCCATTGTGGTAAACGTAAAAGGCATGGGCTATATAGCCCTGTCAAGAATCTGCACACACCTTGGATGCCTTGTTGAATATAATAAAGAGATAAACAGATTTATCTGCCCCTGTCATGCAGGCACCTTCAGCATTGAGGGACACATCATATCAGGGCCGCCCCCAAAACCGCTGACGAGGCTGCTTCTGAATGTGCAGGGGGAGAATATAATAATAGGATAGGAATCAGTAATTTTATGTGGCAGAAGATAATAAACTATCTGGATGAAAGAATAGGCTGTGAATCATTTGTTCAAGACAAACTGAAAGGGTACAAAGTCCCCAAAGAGACTAATATATTATATACCCTCGGGATTGTCAGCTTAGTCGCATATATGGTCCAGGCTGTTTCAGGATACTTTCTCCTCGTCTACTATATACCTCATCCCGACTATGCATTCAAAAGCGTACAGGAGATAATGAATAGTGTCCCTTTCGGCTGGCTTCTGAGGATGATACATATTGTAGTCAGCAACCTTATGGTTGTAGTTGTAACCCTGCACCTCATATCAATTTTCATGCTGCTTGCGTATAAGAAACCAAGGGAATTAACATGGGTAGCAGGTGTGTGTCTGCTGTTAATCACGCTTATATTCTGCCTCAGTGGTTATTTGCTGCCATGGAGCCAGAGGAGTTTCTGGGCAACAACTATTGTCACCAATATACCTACGGCTTTCCCTGTGGCAGGTGATTATATTGCCAATCTCCTGAGAGGCGGAGAGTTAGTGACAGGAACGACGCTGTCAAGATTTTTTGCCCTGCATGTAGCATTCCTGCCGCCTATTTTCCTGTCTATTGTCGGATTCCATGTCTTTCTGGTAAAGCACCTGGGGTTTTCCGCTTCTCCCCTCAACACTCAGGGAGAAAAAATGACTGAAGGATATCCGTTCTATCCGTACTTTTTATTAAAACAGGTTTTTATGATTATGGTGTTTTTTGCCACGGTGTTCTTTGTGATAACATTTATGCCTACCTTCTTCATCCCTGAGGCTGCAAATACACCGGCTGATCCTTTTAAGACGCCGATTTCCATAAAGCCTGAGTGGTATTTCCTTGCTCCGTATCAGATGTTTAAAATTATTCCCAATAAATTTTTTGGCATATCCATGCAGATATTACTTACTGTGGTTTTCTTGCTATGGCCATTTTTAGAAACAAAAAACGAAAAAAACATTTTTAAACGCCCGTTTCTTCTCGCTCTTTTAATAGTAGCGGTGATAATGTGGTTATCCTTGACTGTCTGGGGGAAATACTCGTGAGATATTTTATTCTTCCGGCGCTCATAGCTTTATTGTTTTCGTATCCGGCAACCGCAGGATACAAAGAAGCCTTTGAGAAAGAATTCTTATATAAATCGTGGGGCGGCGAAGAACTGGAGGTAAATGCTTGCATTGAATGCCATTCCTCCAACAGCATGAGACCCGAATTCCGGAGCATCCCGCAGGAATGGAAGATGAGCTGGCATTACCAGAACAATGTAATGTGCCATGACTGCCACGGCGGCGACTACAAGGATGCAACTATGTCAATGTCGCATCAAAGGGGGTTTGTCGGGACTCCCAAACCTGCGGATATACCGCAGTTCTGCGGGAAGTGTCACATAGGTATTCTGAGGAATTATCTTGAAAGCGGACACGGCAAGGCGTTGCTTGCCACAGGGAAAGGACCGAACTGTGTTATCTGTCACGGCTCCCACAACATACAAAAAACAACCATGGATATTATTAATGAAGGCAGATGCACAAAGTGCCACTCGTACGAAAGGGCAAAGATTATGAAACAGGCGCTTTTTGTAACGGAAAATAAAATAAAAGAGATTGACAGCCAGCTTGAAAGCCTGAAGACAGAAGGAATATATACCGGTAATGAAAAGCGGGAGCTGTTCAGCACACAGGCAGAGTTTCACGCCTTGTTTCACACAATTGATGCCGACCTCGTAAAACAGAGGACCGATGAATTTATGCAGCGGCTAAACGCTATTGAGGCAAAGATAAAAGAATCAATTGATGAAATTCACTTCAGGAAAAACTTTTCCACCTTCCTTATGCTTATCTTTATCGGGCTGAGTGTGGTGGTTGGCCTGCTTGCAAAGACATACAAAGATTAAGTTGTTTATACAAAAATAATTTAATCGTTGAAGCAAAAATTGGAGAAACCGCCACGCAGTTAATTATACCTGTGTGTAAAATTAAGATGATGAAAAATGTCTGTCAAATATTCTTTTTTGCCGTAACGGCGGTATTGTTTTTGTCTGCATCTGCAGCAGCCGCAAACGATGTACCTCATCCTCAGTATTTTGTGCCCCCGCCCCCTTTCTCAGAAGGCATTTTCCCGTGTTCTGATTGCCATTCAAATATGGAGGTAAACCAAAACAGAAGGGAGCTTGAGTTTCATCAGGAGATAAAGCTTAAACATGCGGAAGATCAAAGATGGTGTCTTGACTGCCATAACCCCGCCAACAGGGATAAGCTGAGGCTGGCAGGCGGAAAGCTGATTTCATTTCAGGAGTCGTATTATCTGTGCGGCCAGTGCCACGGGACTCATTTCCGCGACTGGAAAGCCGGCGTACACGGCAAAAGAACAGGGATGTGGAATGGAGAAAAGCAGTACCGCCTTTGTGTGCACTGCCATAATCCGCATCAGCCGAGGTTTAAACCCCTGGAGCCTCTGCCGCCGCCTTTAAGGCCCGAGGACAACAAATTTAAAAAATTAACAGATGGCAGCATACCGCTGAACCCGATTAATAATATATCAGAGAAGGTTTATTCTATAGTGCCTGAGAAAAAACTGAAGGACAAAAATGGACAAAAAAAACAAAAATAACATCATACAAAAACCCTGCAGCAGAAGAACATTTCTTAAGGGAGCAACCGCCGGGCTTGCATCCTTAGCATTGCCGGCAGGCAATGCAGATGCGTCTGTCTGGGAGGCGTTCTTCCAGAAGCATTTCAAGGAAATGGATGATGACGAGATCCAGTCTGTCATAAAACGTCTGCAGAAAGAATACGCAGATAATTACGGCGTAAATTTTAACATAAAAAACACAAAGCCTCTTGAAGGCACTCTCTTCGGGTATGGATTGGATCTTTCAAGGTGCATAGGCTGCAGGAGATGCGTTTATGCATGCGTAAAGGAAAACAATCAGTCCGTGCAGCCGCAGATTCACTGGATAACAGTGCTACGGTTTAAGAAGGGGGAAAAATACGTAAGCAACTTTGAGGAATCAGAGGCATATTATGCCCCCAAAGAGGTTCCTGAAGAAGGTCATTTTTATATGCCGATTCAATGCCAGCAGTGCGAAAACCCGCCGTGCGTAAAGGTATGTCCCACGCAGGCAACATGGAAAGAACGCGACGGGATTGTTGTAGTTGACTATAACTGGTGCATCGGATGCAGATACTGTATGGCAGCCTGTCCGTATGGTGCGAGACATTTCAACTGGGGCAAACCGAACAGGTCCAGGGAGGAATACAATACCGAAACCCACTATCTTGGTAATCGTCCCAGATACAAGGGGGTTGTAGAAAAATGCACCTTCTGTATTCAGAGAACGAGGGAAGGGAAATACCCTGCGTGCGTTGAGATCTGCCCGGTTGGAGCCAGGAAATTCGGCAACCTGTTAGACCCAAACAGTGAGATACGTTACTGTATTGAAAATAAAAGAGTCTTCCGTCTCAAGGAAGACCTGAATACATCGCCGAAGTTTTATTACTTCTTTGCTGATTAGTTTTCACAAGGAGATACAGATATGTTAAATGTTTTGCAGCCGGTTAAAAATTTTTTCGTTACAGTAAAATTCCTGACAAAAGGCAGTAAGTGGTATTACGGATGGCTCGCCTTTCTCTTGTTTTTTATTGTTTTTGGGATTATTTCGTATATAAGGCAGCTTGACCAGGGCATGATACTGACACATATGAGAGATCAGGTCTCATGGGGTATGTACATTTCCAACTTTACATTCCTTGTCGGAGTAGCTGCCGCAGCGGTCCTCCTTGTCATACCGGCATATCTGTATAATTTTAAACCCATCAAAGAAATCGTTCTCTTTGGCGAAATGCTCGCCATTACCGCTATAGTTATGTGCCTGCTTTTTATCATGGCAGATCTGGGAAGACCTGACCGGGCATGGCATATCCTGCCCATAATCGGAGCGATGAATTTCCCAAATTCTCTTCTTGCATGGGATGTGGTGGTTTTAAACGGATACCTTACGATCAATACAATCGTAGTGTTCTATGTCCTCTACAGGCTGTCTCTTGGCAAGGAATACAAAATGTCCATCATATGGCCCCTTGTTGTCTTATCAATACCATGGGCAATCAGCATCCATACTGTTACGGCATTTTTATACAATGGTCTTTCGGCGCGGCCGTTCTGGAATGCATCAATATTGGCGCCGAGGTTTATCGCATCTGCCCTCTGTTCGGGCCCTGCGCTGATGCTGGTAATATTCCAGATTATCAGAAAGGTTTCTGACATTGAAATTGCAGACACTGCGATATTTAAAATTGCAGAATTAATTGCGTATGCTATGGGAATCAACCTGTTTTTATTCTTTGCCGAGGTCTTTAAGGAGTTTTATTCAGGCAGTGTTCACCTTGCGCCAATGGAATACCTTTATTTCGGCCTACACGGCCATTCCAACATGGTTATCTGGATGTGGCTTGCCCTGATATTCAACATAACCGCTTTCATACTCTTCCTGAGACCGAAAACAAGAGAGAATTATTTCACCTTAAATTTGGCATGTACTTTGATAATCCTGGGAGTTTACATAGAAAAAGGCATGGGGCTGATTGTCCCGGGATTTATCCCCAGCACACTTGGAGAAATCTATGAGTACAGCCCCAGTGCAGTTGAAAAAAGTATAACCATCGGCATATGGGCTGCCGGGGCGATGGTCTTTACGTTACTGCTGAAGTTTGCACTCCCTGTCTATACGGGGAAACTACGATTTAAGACTGGCTCAGAATAATCTAATTTATCTGGTTTCATGCAAAAAGGGGATTATATGTCCCCTGAAATAATCCTGAAGAGCCTTTTTATATATTCCCAGCGATTTTCATTCAACTCATACGCCCTGCCAAGTTCGTAGTATGCCCTCAGAGGGCATGGGTTTTTATCAACGGAATCAGCAAGAATTTTTAAAGCTTGAGTAATGTCTCCTTTTAAGATAAACGCTGCGCCAAGTCCTGTCTTTGCATCATGTGAGGCAGGCTCTATTTGCAACGCCTTACTAAACTCATCAACCGCTTTATCCGCTTCTTTTGCAGCAAGAAACAGGAAGCCAAGCATTATATGGGGCCTGGCAATACCGGGTTTTATCTCTATGGATTTTTTGACGGCTTCTTCCGCCTGCCCGTAAAGCCCTGACTCTGTAAATTTTAGCGCAAGATTGTACCTTCTTTCTGCTATTGCCGATGCCTCGTCAACAGCCTCTGGCATGAAGGAAAGGATATCATCTAATTTCTTGCTGTCTATTTCGCCGAGCATATACTGAAGATATGCCTCAAGGGTTGTCTTATATGTAAGAGGATGTCCGGGAATCTCATAGGTAAGCTTAAAATTCCTGTCTATAACCAATGTTGATGGATATACCCTTATCCCGTAGTCTCCAAACACCTGCCTGTCTGCATCTGTAAGGACAGGGAAATCTATGCCGTTATCATTGACTGCCTTTTGAATCTTTTCCCTGTTTTCTCCGCCTGCTGTCAGACTTATAGCACGCACGCCCTTATCTTTATATCCGCGGAGGATATCATGAACGTCTTTAAGCGCATCAAGGGAACGTTTGTGGTCTGGCTTCCAATAAATGACAATTACTATTGAGCCTTTGTGTTTGCCCAATGAAACAACCTTTCCATCAAGGGCGTTCAGGGTAAAATCAGGCACTGTCCCGCCATGCGGAATATTGACAGCATAGGCCGGAGGGGTAATCAGGAATAAAAATGAAAACAATAAAATTATCTGCTTCAAGGTTTTTCTCAGGCTGTTTTTCCCCTCTCACCTGATTTTGATAGTCCACTTCATATATTTAATAATAAGCAATTACAGAATTGAGGTCAAATAGAATTAATTAATAAAACTTATTTCAGCCGGGGCAAATTCGTGCCGCAAAAAAAAGGAATCCGGAAAATCCGGATTCCTTTTTTAAATTGCTGCCTCACAACAACTCTTAGTGCTGATATTTAAGCGGTATATGCTCGTGGGTGGTCTTAAGCTTTTCTTTGAAGTTGAACTTGTACTTGGCATCAACTTTTTCGTTGAATGGGCCGTCCCCTCCATGGCATTCCATACAGCCTTTTTCATCCTCTGAAGGAATTATCAGTCCTTTAGCCTTTGCCTCAGACAGCTTGAACTCCTTGTTCTTCTTCATTATTTGTAAGTAGTCGCTTCCGGGACCGTGGCATCCTTCGCACTGTACGTTAGCCAACTCAGGTGTTTCTGCAAGGCTCTTGAAACCGCCTTTGCCGTAGCCTGTTGTATGGCATTTCAGACAATTCGGGTCAGCAGTATAGTCTTTGTTAGGGTCTATTCCTGCCTTCTTTTTTTCAGCCGCCTTGACGCCCGGTTTTAAATTATCAGTGCTTGTTGCCATCTTTGTTTCCTGCCATGACTTATATTCCTTTATATGACACATCTTGCACTTTCCGCCGCCGATGTAACTTGCTCCTTCACTGGTAAGGATTCCTACGCTGAGAAGGAATGTAACAACGAGCATTAACGTAAAGAGTCTCTTCATTAATATCACCTCCTCTCCTTGTTTGATTATTTTAAAACTTTGTCAAAAAGACAAACCTTTTAATTATAAGAAAACTTTCCCGACAGTGTCAAATGAAAAATTTAAAGTGAAAAATTTAAAGCTTAAAATTATCTTTTTTTTGCGGGAGTTGGGGTGCGTGCTGTCTCTACTCTTTCATGAGGGTCATGGAAATATTTATACCTAAAAAGGGCGTCAAGGCCATGACAGTCTATGCAGATATTATTATAACTTACATTCCTTAAAAAACTGGTAGTTACGTCGCCCTCAAGGTTCTTGCCGGCGCCTTTTTGCTTTGCCAGAGGGCTCCACTGATGTGCGTTGTGACAGGAGGGGCATGAGATATTGCCGACATTTACCTCCCTGCCGTTTTTATCATAAATGGGCGTATAATCTATTGCCAGCCTGTTGGAGCGCAGGATATTATTTATCAGTTTTCTTTCGGGGTGGGTTGCGACAGGAGGAATTTTTTTCTCGGCGATATTGCCCTTGGAATGACAGCCTATGCAAAGGGAATTCATAATGCTTTCATTCTCAGAGATTTGCCCGTAAGACCTTGCCCATAATTTCAATTTATTGGGGCTGTTGTGAACAAGATGGCATACGCCGCACTGGCCGGATTCTTTTGGCGTCTGGCCCAGCAGATTTTTGGACTGGGGAGCTGTAATGTTCAGGTCATGGTCTGTACCGTCAATAAATGCCTTGTCCTTATGGCAGGTCTCGCAGAGGTCTGAAAACGGCGAAGCCGCCCTTCTCAAAAAACTGTTTGACGCATCCCCTTCAAGGTTTTTATTTACATAACCTGTGACAGGATTGGCAGGGTTCCAGACGTGTGGGTCGTGGCAGGTGATGCAGACCATCCTTCCGCGCTGCGTTTTGTTGCCGTTTTTGTCATAGAGCGGGAGCGTTGTTGATATATTGAATTTATCCAAAGTAACATCAACCGGGTGATAAATCTCTCCTGTGAGTTTTGCCTTTGCCGCCCCGTTTTTATTATGACAGCTAAAGCACCACTCTGTAACAAAATCTTTTCCTCCGGAGGCTTTCTTGGCCCACAGGTGCTCTCCTCCTGCATTATGCGGGATATGGCAGGCGCCACACGGCCCTGACGCCTGAGGAGTAAACCCCTGTATGTTTTTCTCATCAGGGGCTGTTACCTCAAGGTTATGGTCGGATGTCAGCACCTGCTTTTTATCAGTATGGCATTGCATGCACAAATTGGATGCCGTGCTGTTTGATACCCTTAAAAAACTGTTTGATGCATCACCTTCTATCCCCTTGTCGCCTTTGTTGTCAGGAGACTCCGGGTCCCACTGATGTATATCATGACAGGTAAAGCACTGAACCTTTCCGTCAGGCTCTTTAGTCCCGTCCTCCAGAAATAACGGGAGGACGGTCGGCATGTTTTCCTTTAACCCCGCGACATTTATCGGATGCGAATATTTACCGATGCGTTTTGTTTTATAAGCTGAGCCCTCTTCGTGGCATGTCAGACACATTTGCGCTGCCGGATTGCCGGGATTCAGTTTCCTGGCCCAGAGTTTCCTGCCTCCGGCATTATGCGGGATATGACATGCGCTGCACGGGCCTGACTCGGACAATGCCTGCTGTTTTATATTTTTCTCTTCAGGGAGCGTCTGCCTCAAATCGTGTTTAGTCGTAATCAGACTCCCCTGTTTTTCATGGCATGTTGCGCATAACTCTGAGTTTTTATTATTAATCACTAATAATTTGTCGCCTCTTGCCCCATGCACTTTATGGCATGATTCGCAGATTACCATATTTTTATCTGTTGCCTTTTTACTACCCATAGCAAACAATTTGTCGGGCAGTTTAGCCGCGACTACGTCTACGGGATGACTGTTGGAAGACCTGTATGCAGCTTCATTCCTGTGGCACATCTTGCACAGGCTTGAATTGACATTGGGAAGGCGGTAAACATATGTTGCTCCTGTATTATCGTGGGCAGCAGCGCCAAGCCCGTGCGCTGAATGACAGGTTCCGCAGTAAATCTCGTTTTTTACACTTAAGGGAAGCGTTGAAGGGACTGTTATATTTTTTGAAGGCACGACAAAGGTCTTGTGCCTGTTATATTTCCAGACAATATACCGTGAATCATTGACATAGCCGTCGTGACAGCTATAACAGATTTCCTCTGAGCTTTCAAGACCCTGCGTGTCTTTCTTCAGCGTATTGCCAGGCTGCCATTTAATCAGTGTTTCTTTCCCGGTCCTGAAGTCGTCCATCCATGTGACATGGCATACTACACAATCTCTTTTTTGGGACACTTCAAGCGCAAAGGCACTGGCCATTGTCAGTTGATAACTGATAGTGAGCAGTACAACGCATCTCGCTATCCCGGATTTAAATGACATACGCTTGATATTAATTATAACGAATTATGCCTTAATTTGTACTAATATTTTTATTGCTTGATTATAAAATGCACATGTATTATTTTAATTAATCTCCTTTTTTGATATGCAAATTAATGACAGACGCTGTTTTAAAGAGAACAAAAGTATACTTCAACATAAAGCAACAATTCACACCCTGCTGATTATTATCGGCTTCCTTGCCTATTCAAACACCTTTAATATATCTTTTCAGTTTGATGATGCATCCAATATTGTAGAAAATCCCATTATCAAAGACCTTCAATATGTTGCAGAGCCTTCAAATGCAAAAGCATTCCCCTTATACAACACTTTTAAAAACAGGTTTATAGGCTATTTCACATTTGCTCTGAATTACAGACTATACGGCCTTGATGTCACAGGCTATCATATAGTCAATCTCGCAATCCATATCATAAACGCACTGCTTGTCTACTGGCTGGCGCTTCTGACATTCTTTAAAGGGGCAAAGGGGCAAAGGGACAAAGTGGCAGAGGGGCAGGATTCACTGTCAATGGTCAACGGTCAACAGTCAACGAACTTAATTGCCTTATTCTCCGCCCTTATCTTCGTCTCCCACCCTGTTCAGACGCAGGCAGTCACTTACATTGTCCAGAGGTTTACGTCGCTTGTAACAATGTTTTATCTCCTGAGCCTTGTGATGTATGTGAAATTCAGAACTCAGAACATAGAACTCAGAGCACAGAGCACAGAGCACAGAGCACAGACAAAAGGCAAAAAATCTTTAGTCTGTCATCTGTGTTCTGGTATCTGGGCTCTGTCCTTTCTGCCGTCCTTGCCATGAAGACTAAGGAAATTGCCTTCACCCTTCCGATAATAATTGTCCTTTATGAATTTGTTTTTTTCAGCCCTAAACTTAAAATCCAAAACCCTGAACTCGAAACTCTAAACTCTAAACCCGAAACTCCAAACTC
>JACRGX010000070.1 GCA_016212185.1 Nitrospirota bacterium | reverse complement strand
ATATTGTATGTTTAATAAATATGCGGTCAACATATTATAACTTAACGAAAAAAATTTGGAGGGGAAAATGACAAAAAAGAAGATAGCTGTACTTGTCAGGGACAGAAAAGCCGAGGCATTAAGAATGTCTGTTGGACTTACCCTTGCAGATGACGAGGTGCATGTGTATATTATGGGTGACAAGATAGAGCCGACAGAAGACATATCGCTTAATCTGGAGACGCTGAATGACCTTGACTGTAAGTTGTTCTCCAATAACCCCGGAAATCCATACACGCAGATGACTACAGGGGACATAGCCAAGGCCCTGCTTGACTATGATGCGGTAATTCCTTATTAACATCTTATGGTATAATGTAATTTATAACCAGTTATATTATCCCGATGTCGTCCGGATAGCATAATAAGCCGGGCACATCAAAAAAGGAGGGATTAATGGCTAAGAAACAAAACTGCTGGGAGTTCAAAAAATGCGGCAGGGAGCCGGGAGGAGAAAAGGTAAAAGAACTTGGCATCTGTCCTGCAGCCACTGACGCCACCAGCGAAGGTGTCAATGAAGGGAAAAATGCAGGCAGGATTTGCTGGGCGCTTGCAGGAACTTTCTGCGGCGGAAAAGTGCAGGGTTCATTCGCACAAAAGCAGATTTCCTGTATGAGCTGCGACTTCTACAAAAAGGTCAAAGACGAAGAGGGGACCGAGCGCTTCAGGATATTAAAGCCCGGACAGGAATATAAGCCGCATAAATAAACAGCGCTTCAATTCCATTAAGCATTAAGGCTGTGTGGATGCCGAAGGTTCTTCGGCATCTGACAAGCGTATATTTAAAAACCGCATTGTTGCAACCCGCATAATAAATGAACAGCGAGCGTATTCCCAGCGAGCGAATGTAATAAAAAGAAATTCTTTACATTAGATTCCCTGTCCCGATGTGTCGGGACCGCAGGGAAGATTAATTTCCATTTAAAAATTACAAAGGTCTCTGCTATAATTAACGGCAATGCATAAATTAATTCACACAAAATCCAAAACACTTTTTAAAAAAGCCCAGTCCTGCATTCCGGGCGGGGTGAACAGTCCTGTCAGGGCGTTTAAGGCTGTAGGCGGAAGTCCTATTTTTATTGAATCAGCAAAAGGCTCCAAAATCTATGACGCTGACGGCAACGAATACATTGACTACGTGCTTTCATGGGGACCGATGATACTCGGGCATACCCATCCTCAGGTGACAAAGGCGCTTCAGAAGGCTGCGGAGAAAGGCACAAGTTACGGCGCTCCTACAGGTCTTGAAATAGAGCTTGCAAAGATGATACTCAAGGCATATCCCTCCATGGACAAGGTAAGGATGGTAAACTCCGGCACAGAGGCGACTATGAGCGCCATAAGGGCGGCAAGGGGTTTTACCGGAAGGGACAAAATCATAAAATTTGAAGGCTGTTATCACGGGCACGCAGACGGACTCCTTGTAAAGGCCGGCTCCGGCGCTTTGACATTCGGCGTGCCTGACAGCCCCGGGGTTCCTAAGGATTATGCAAAAAACACAATCACGGTTCCATTTAATGATTTAAATGCCCTGAAAAAAATTCTGGAGAAAGAGGCAAAGAATATTGCCTGCGTAATTATTGAGCCAGTGGTGGGGAATATCGGATGCGTCATCCCCAAAAAAGGCTTTCTTCAGGGGTTAAGAAGTCTTACTAAAAAATACGACGTGGTCCTGATATTTGATGAGGTCATGACAGGCTTTAGGGTTTCCTACGGCGGGGCGCAGAAGGCATATGGGATAAAGCCTGATATGACATGCCTTGGAAAAGTGATAGGCGGCGGACTGCCGGTAGGCGCTTACGGAGGGAAAAAAGAAATAATGAGCATGATTGCGCCGGAAGGTCCTGTTTATCAGGCCGGCACACTCTCAGGCAATCCGCTTGCAATGACTGCCGGCATTGTGACATTAAAAATTTTATCCATGCCCGCAGTTTATAAAAAGATTCTTGAAAAATCCGCAGCCCTTGAATATGCCCTCAGGGACGCTTCAAAACGCGCAGGGGTAAAGACAAAATTTTACAGGGCCGGGACTATGTTCTGCACATATTTTACGGAAACAGAGGTCGTTGATTACACAACCGCAAAAAAATCAGATACCGCAAAATTTGCAAGATTCTTCAGCGGCATGATTGAGAGAGGCATTAATTTAGCTCCCTCACAATTTGAAGCGGGGTTTATGTCGCTTGCGCACTCCGGCGCGGACATAAATAAAACCGCAAAAGCGGCTTATGATGTCTTCAAGAAAATACAGTGAAATTATTTATCACAGGCTTTTCCAATTCAGGCAAGACAACTGCGTTTAACGCCCTGACAGGATTAAATCTGCCTGCCGCGACATACCCTGCCCTGATAACCGCTGACACAGCGCCTCACAGCGGCATCGTAAAAATTCCGGATAAAAGGATAGAAAGACTGTCTTCTGTTTATAAGCCGAAGAAAACCACCTACGCAACAGTTGAATATGTTGACTATCCGGGCATTACATCAGGAGGCAATGCCTCGCAAAATATAAAGGTCTTTAATTTAATTAAAGATGTTGACGCCATTGTGCATGTAGTCAGGGCTTTTGAGGACAATTCTGTCATACATCCGATGGAAACTGTGGACCCGCTCAGGGATGTCAGGGCTTTTGAAGCGGAGATTATACTGGGCGACCTTGATTTTGCCGAAAAAAGGCTTGAGCGGATAGAGCTTGCGGCAAAAAAAGGAAAAAAAAAGGATGAGACGGATAAACAGCTTTTGAGTAAATGCAAAAATGCCCTTGAAAATGAAATATCCTTAAGAAATGTTTTATTTACAGATGGAGAAAAAAAGATTATGCTGGCCTATCAGCTCCTCTCAACGCTTCCGGAGATCATCGCGCTTAACATCGGAGAGGCAGATTTAAAGACAGACAAGGCAGTCAGGCTTCAAAAGGAAATTGAAGATTATTTCAGGGAGAATTCCCCGGATACAATCCCGCTGGTCATAGCGCTCTGCGGGAAGATAGAAATGGAGATTGCGCAGCTTCCCGGAGAGGAGGCAAGGGCTTTTCTTGACGACCTTAGCATTGATGAGCCTGCCATGCACAAGCTCTGCAGGGTTTCCTATAAAGCGCTCGGGCTTATTTCATTTTTCACTGTCGGGGAAGACGAGGTGCGGGCATGGACTATTAAAAACGGCACTGACGCCCAGAAGGCGGCGGGTAAAATTCATTCTGATATTGAAAAGGGATTTATCCGCGCAGAGGTTATAAGCTATGATGATTTTATAGCGTCGGATGAGAGCATGGTTACGGCAAAAGGCAAAGGGCTTTTGAGGCTTGAGGGCAGGAATTATCCCGTAAAAGACGGGGACATAATAAATTTTAAGTTTAATGTGTAAGATTTGACTTTAGCCTGCTCTTTATGTTTAACTATAAAGTCTAAGTTTCATCTATTTCTCGGAGGAAGGCATCATGTATGCAGTGATTGAGACAGGCGGCAAGCAGTACAAAGTTTCAGAGGGCGAAGTCCTCAAGGTAGAAAAACTCAGTGCGACAGGCTCTTTTGACTTTGATAAAGTCCTTATGGTTTCTGACGGAACCAAGGCTGCCTTTGGCAGTCCTTTTCTTTCATCCGCAAAGGTTACTGCCGAGGTTATAGGCGATGGAAAGGCAAAAAAAGTCCTCGTCTATAAGCAGAAACCGAGAAAAGGCTATAGAAAGCTGAGAGGGCACAGGCAGACTTATACTCAGGTAAAGATTAAAAGCATAGCTTTGACTTAAAATTATGCATCTTGAATCTTTTGGAGGCAGCATATGGCTCATAAAAAAGGTGTAGGAAGTTCAAGAAACGGCCGCGACAGTTCAGCGCAGAGGCTTGGCGTAAAAAGATTCGGCGGACAGCTTGTCAAGGCAGGACATGTCCTTGTCAGGCAGAGAGGCACTGTATTTCATCCGGGCTTTAATGTAGGCAAGGGAAGCGATGACACGCTTTTCGCAAAGATAAGCGGCATTGTGACCTTTGAACGCAAAGACAGGACCAGACAACAGATAAGCGTTTATCCGGCAGCTCAGGCAGAGTAAAAGGAAATCCCTGCCCTTCCCTTCCTCCTGAAATATTGGACAAAGGCACACATGCCGACATTTATTTGACATTTGATATTTGGTATTTGGATTTTGGAACTGAAAAACATACATGCCTCTGTCTTGCATCTTGCATCTCCCATCCTGTATCGTAATTAATCATGCAATTCATTGACCAGGTAAAAACCTATGTAAAAGCCGGAGACGGAGGCAAGGGATGTGTAAGCTTCAGAAGGGAGAAGTACGTTCCAAAAGGCGGGCCTAACGGCGGAGACGGAGGCAGGGGCGGGCATATCATATTCAGGGCCTCAAGAAACATCAACACCCTTCTTGACATAAGATATCACCAGCATTACAGGGCTGAAAGGGGACAGCACGGCATGGGTAAAGACATGCACGGCAAAAACGGCAGTGATATGATTATCCCTGTGCCCATGGGCACTATTGTGAAAGACGCACTGACGGATGAAATCTTATCTGACCTTACAAAAGACAATCAGGAATTCATAGCTGCAAAAGGCGGCCGGGGCGGGCTTGGCAATACCCACTTTAAGACCCCGACCAGACAGGCGCCGAGATTCGCACAGCCCGGAGAGCTGGGCGATGAAAAAAACCTCATCCTTGAACTAAAACTCCTCGCTGACGTAGGTCTAATAGGACTTCCAAATGCAGGCAAATCCACATTAATCTCCGCAATATCATCGGCAAAACCAAAGATTGCAGATTATCCCTTTACAACTCTGGCTCCTGTGCTGGGTGTTGTAAATGCCGGAAGGTTTAAAAGCTTTGTCGTGGCAGACATACCGGGCTTGATTGAAAACGCGCATAAAGGCGCGGGTTTGGGTTTTCAGTTTTTGCGCCATGTTGAAAGGACCTCCCTGCTACTTCATCTCGTTGACATTTCAGAGATGGCTGAAGAAGACCCGGTTGAAAATTTTAAAAAAATCAATCAGGAGCTTAAGCTTTACAGCCCCGCGCTTCTAAAAAAACCGCAGGCAGTGGCAGGTACTAAGACTGACTTAAAGGGTAACGGGAAAAAACTTGACCGCCTTGACCGCTATTGCAAAAAAAACAAGTATGATTTTTTCCAGCTTTGCGCGCCGGCCGGAGAGGGGATTAAGGGACTTGTTGCGTATCTCGGGGTAAAGGTGCAGGAGATGAAAAAATAGGAGAAAGAAACATTAATATTTCAGGTGATAAAGCCGGAAACCTGTTTATGTCACTACTCAGAATCATTGCTGTAGTATCGTCCGTCCTTGCCGCAGTCACTATCCTGCTTTATTTTCTTCAGGAAAAACTGATCTTTTATCCTCAGCATATCTCCAGAGAAACTGCAAATCATATCACTTCTGCTTTTAAAAACGTTAGAGAAATAACTATTCGGACACAAGACGGCACAAGGCTGCACGGCTGGTTTTTGAAAAACAGCAGCGGGAAAATATCAAAACTACTTTTTTATTTCGGCGGAAACGCAGAGGAAGTCTCATACATGGTCTATGAACTTCAGAGGTATAAAGACTGGTCGGCAGTACTCGTCAATTATAGAGGCTATGGGATGAGCGAAGGCGCTCCGGCTGAAAAAAAATTATGCAGCGACACGCTTGAGATTTACGATTATTTTCTAAAAAAACCGGATATTGATAACCCAAAGATAGCCGTTATGGGAAGGAGCTTAGGTTCAGGGGTTGCCGTTTATCTTGCGCGGAACAGAAAGGCAGACGGGGTTATACTCGTTTCGCCATTTGACAGCCTGGCAAGCGTGGGAAAAGGGATATTCCCGTTTCTTCCGATTCGTCTGATTTTAAGGCATAAATTTGACTCTGCTGTTTTGGCTCCTAAAATTAATCTTCCGCTGCTTGTAGTGACTGCATCCGATGATAAGGTTGTTCCTCCCTCACATTCAAAAAAACTTTCTGAAAAATGGGGCGGAAAGGTTAATGCCATAGAAATAAAAGGCGAAGACCATAATTCTGTCAGCCTGAGAGCAGAATATTGGGACGGCATCGGCAGATTTTTAGACGGACTGTAAACCAGTTGGAAAGTCAGTGTGGGGATTCAGCCCGTTAGAGAGTTATCTCTAAACGGGCTGAATCCGGTCAGACATGTCTTGATAGCAATAAAACATTTCCTATTGTATAATTTTGTATATTGTTAATCACATGAAACGGCTGGTTATAAAAATAGGCAGCAGCCTGCTTGCATCCGCAGAGCACGGGCTTAATGAAAAGCGCCTTCATACAATAACAAAAGACATCTCGGACATTGTTGACAGGGGCTGCGAAGTAATTATCGTTTCCTCGGGCGCTGTCGCCGCAGGGCTTAAGAAACTCGGTCTTAAGGAAAAGCCGAAAGACATAAAGCTCAAGCAGGCGGCGGCGGCAATCGGGCAGTCAAGCCTCATGTGGGCTTATGAACACAGTTTTGCGGAGTTTAATAAAAAAGCCGCACAGGTCCTTCTTACGCGTGATGACATAACCGACAGGCTGAGGTACATAAACGCAAAAAATACCCTGCTTACGCTTCTGGATTACGGCATTATACCCGTAATCAACGAAAACGACCCTGTTGCAATTGATGAGATAAAATTCGGGGACAATGATTTTTTAGCCTCTTTGGTTTCAGGTCTTGTGGAGGCTGAAATGCTTGTCATCCTGTCTGATGTGGAAGGGCTTTATACCAAAAACCCCGGCATTGGGGGCGCAGAGCTGATAAACTGCATTGATGCAATTACCCCTGAAATTGAAAAAATTGCAGGCAAAGAAGGAAGCGCCGTAGGCACAGGCGGCATGTACTCAAAAATCCTTGCGGCAAAACAGGCTGTAAGTTACGGGATTCCGGTTGTCATTATGAGCGGGAAAAAATCAGGTCTCCTCAGCCGCCTGCTTGAAGGCAAAGAGACAGGGACATATTTTAAGCCGCAAAAAGAAAAACTGTCATCTAAAAAGGGCTGGATTGCCTACGGCTTAAAATCAAAAGGCATGATATACCTTGATGAAGGGGCTATAAAGGCGCTTACGACGCGCGGCAAAAGCCTCCTGCCTTCGGGTGTAGTAAAAGTTGAAGGGCATTTCAACATAGGCGATGCTGTAACCTGCTTGACGCATGACGGAAAAAAAATTGCCAAAGGGCTTACTAATTATTCCTCAGTGGAACTCATGCGCATCAAGGGCAAAAAGACCTCTGAGATAGAGGGCGTGCTTGGGTATAAGTACTCGGACGAGGTCATTCACAGGGATAATCTGGCGCTGGTTTAAATGGATAGTGAGCGTATTCCTCGTGGTCTTGCCACAGGGAATATCAATATGTTTAAAACGCGTTGCAATAACCTTTTTTTTTATTATTTACAATAAATGCCATGGATAAATGGCTCATGAAAAGTTTATTTTTAATCTTCGTTCTTTTTTTATTCCCATCGCCCTCATTTGCAACAGAGGAATATGCCGAGCAGACAGGACGCCAGTGCAGTGAATGTCATATTGACGCAGCAGGAGGCGGCAGGCTTACAAAAGCAGGCGAGGACTTTATCAATGACCTGAAAATAAAAGGCTTTTACAGACCGCTGAAGAAATCGCAAAAGATAGTGCGCTTTATTATCGGCTACTTTCATATAATGACCGGAGTTGTATGGTTTGGAACAATCCTCTATGTCCATCTGATACTCAAACCCGCATATGCCGCTAAAGGGCTTCCAAAAGGGGAACTGATTCTTGGATGGATTTCAATAATAATCATGGCGATAACAGGCGCGCTTCTTACAATTGCGCGGATACCATCATGGGAAATGCTTTTTCACACGAGATTCGGGCTGCTTCTTATGACAAAGATTTTCTTATTTCTCATAATGGCTTCCACAGCCGTAATAGCGACATTTATAATCGGCCCGAAATTAAGGAAGCGAAGACAGCTTGAAATTCAGCAGGATAAGCAGGACCTCACAATTGAAGAATTGTCTCAGTGCGACGGAAAAGATGGAAGACCTGCCTGTTTTGCATATAAAGGCATTATTTACAATGTCACTAACAGCAAACTCTGGAAGGACGGCTCACACCTGAGGAAACATTCAGCAGGCAGCAACCTTACAGATGTCCTGAAGACTGCACCGCATGGAGAGGAAAAGATTTTTTCACTGCCTCAGGCCGGAAGACTTTTATCAGTAATGGGAAAACCGGAGAAATCCATTCATGAAAAAGTTTTTTATTTCTTTGCCTATATGAATCTCGTTCTGATATTTCTCGTTGTCTTTGTGATTGCGCTCTGGAGATGGTGGTAACTGGGAAAAATGACACAATACATCCTTCAGGAATACGGCGCATGGAGCGTGATGGTAATTTCATACATGGCGGGCATTCTTGCAGCCGGAAGGATGAGCGCTGGGGGCACAGTTTCCCTGATTGCGCTGGTCCTGCTCATAAACTCAAAACAGGCATTTACAAAGTGGATTCGCGAACATCATGCCTTGGCGCCTCTGATAATTTTAATCCTGCAGATATTACTTGCCTCTGCACTTTTAATTGCCATATCCGGCGCTGATACAATCAAACTTTTACCCTATCTCATGCTCCCTGCAGTTTATCTCCTGCTTTTCAGGTTTGCAGGCGAGCATTATTTTGTTACGGAGATATGCGGTTTTGCCCTTCTTACGCTGTCGGCTCCGATAGCAAAATTTGCAGTGACCGGCATTGTGGACAATAAACTTTATTTAAGCGCTGCAATTTTTTTCATTGCAGGTGTTTTAAGGGTAAGGGTGCAGACCAGAAAAAGCATGCTGGAGAGGATTTCAATGGTTATTTACATGCTGTTTGCCGCTGCTGCATATCACTTAATAGAAACTCCTCTTATAGTTCTCCTGCCCCTGATTGACAACTTGATTTTGTCGTTCACGCTTTACAGCGTGAAGCTAAAGACAACCGGTTGGATTGAATTGTCAAAAGGCATAACTTTTCTGATGCTGATGGCTTTAGTATGACATTCATCATGGCAGTGCGCCTCTTTAAAATGATAAATTAACCTACCCGCCACAGAGACGGCGGGGTATCATAAAAGTAAATCGTGCTTTGTCATTCCCGCTTGTCGGGAATCCTTCAGAAAGATTCTGGACAAGCCAGAATGACAGAAACAAGGAAACCCACAGCAGAGACTGTGGGGTATAGAAAACTAACTAATTAATAACAAAAAGGAGGACGTTATGGAAATACTTGATTTAAAAAAACTGATAAAATTCAATCCGGACAAAATCAGCAGGGAAATGCTTGCCGATAAACCCGAAATGCGCATTGCCCTGATGTGTCTTAACAAAGGGCAGAAACTCGCCCCTCACAAGGCGCCGCTCAGGCTTCTCATGTACTGTGTTCAGGGCAAAGGGACCTTTATCGTAGGCGATGAGCGCATAGAGGCAGATGAGAAAACCTGCATACTGTGCGACCCGCTGGTCCCGCACGGATTTGAAGCTAACAGAGGTGAAGAGCTTGTAGTAATGGCAGTCGTAACGCCGGTGGAGTAAGAACTGTTCACTGTTAACTGTTCACTGTTTACAGTTAACTGTTAACTGCCTCTTTGACTTATACCTGCTTAGAGTGTATTATTATTAAAAGATATGGGGAAAATTTTAAAAATCGGGCTTCCAAAAGGCAGTCTTGAGGAAGCGACATTAAAGCTTTTTAAAAAAGCAGGCTATCAGGTATCCGTAGATGCGCGTTCTTACTATCCGTCTTTTGACGACCCTGAAATACAGGCAATGCTCATCAGGGCGCAGGAGATGGCTAAATACGTTGAAGACGGCGTTCTTGACGCCGGACTTACCGGAAAAGACTGGATACTTGAGCAGAATGCAGATGTGCATGAAGCTGCCGAACTCAACTATGCAAAAGGCGGATTAAGACCTGTCAAATGGGTTATTGCAGTGCCTGAGAAATCCAAAATCAAAAGCATCCGGGATTTAAACGGAAAACGCATTGCAACAGAGCTTGTCGGCTTCACAAAAAAATATCTCAAATCAAGAGGCGTTAAGGCTGAGGTAAACTTTTCATGGGGAGCCACTGAAGTTAAGCCTCCTCATCTTGCGGATGCAATTGTTGAGCTTACAGAAACAGGCACGTCTTTAAGGGCAAATAATCTGCGGATTATTGAAACCATTCTTGAGTCAACCACCCGGTTTGTTGCAAACAAAAAGTCGTGGCATGACAAGTGGAAAAGGCAGAAAATGGAAAATATCGTGCTTTTGTTAAACGGCGCACTTGCGGCAGAAGAAAAAGTCGGCATTAAAATGAATGTGCAGGAGAAATCATTTAAACGGGTTCTGAGCCTTCTTTCAGCCATGCACTCGCCGACAATCTCGCCGCTTTCGGATAAGGGATGGTACGCCCTTGAGGTTATGACAGATGAAAAGACCGTCAGGGACCTCATCATCAGGCTCAAGTCGGCAGGCGCATCAGGAATTGTGGAGTATCCCCTGAACAAGGTGATTCCGTGAGCATTTACGTTACCCATAGAAATGGAAGATAAAACCACAACACGGAAGACACTTAAAGAACACATTAAACACTGGCAGGCACTGCTTGATACACTGCCATTCCCTGTGTCTGTTCATGACACCAACTTTAATATTGCGCTGGCAAACAAGCATTTTACTACAATATGCGGAAGGCCTGATGTTATAGGTTTAAAATGCTATCAGTTAATTCACTGCAAAGACCAGCCTTCTGAAAACTGCCCTGCAGAAAAAACACTTACGACGCTGACTCCTGAAACATCTGTCATCTATGAAGCAGAGCTAAAAAAACATCTCTCCATTTATGCATCGCCGATTCTCGCTGACAATGTCTTAATCGGAGCGACCCATTCTATTATTGATCTGACTGAAATAAAAAAATCCGAAGCCTCTTATAAAGAGCTTTCTGAGGTATTAGGGGCATCTCTGGAAGAATCCAAAAAAAGGGAGCAATCCCTTAGAACAGGCAAAGAGGCCTTTTTAAATATGCTTGAAGACATAGGCGAATCATACAGGGAGCTTGAGTACCTTTTTATAGGCATTGTGCGCGTGATCGTCAACGCCCTTGATGCAAAAAGCCACTGGACGAGAGGTCATTCCGAGCGGGTGACTCAATATGCAGAGTTAATTGCGCATGAGATGAATCTTGACGAAGATGATATAAAAAACCTCAGACTTTCCGCACTGCTTCATGACGTGGGTAAGATAGGGACTTATGATTACCTTCTGGACAAGCCCTCAGAACTTACCGACAGAGAACGAGAAATCGTAGAGGAACATCCTGCACAGGGTGCAAGCATCCTTAAAGAGATAAAACAATTAAATGAAATTATTCCATTAATCAGGCACCATCATGAAAGAATTGACGGCAAAGGGTATCCTGACGGGCTTAAGGATAAAAAGATACCGCTCGGCGCAAGGATACTTCACGTGGCTGACTCTTTTGACTCTATGACGGCAGACAGGCCTTACCGCCCTTCGCCAGGGGAAAAATACGCCATATCGGAATTAGAAAGATGCAGCGGCACGCAGTTTGATCCAGAGGTAGTCAAGGCCTTTCTGACTGCTCTTAACAAAAGCAAACAGAATGAACAGCCTTCCCAATGAATATCAAAAAATTAGTAAAACCAAATATCCGCTCCCTGTCGGCATATGAAGCAAAGGATATTGCGTGCGCAGTAAAGCTTGACGCAAATGAAAGTCCATATTCAGCGTTCAGTGTCCAAAAAAAATTTCAAACTTTAAACCGATACCCTGATCCGGAGGCAAAGGCATTAAGAAAACTCATTGCAAGGGAATTCAGTCTCCGGCCCGAAAACATACTTCACGGAAACGGCTCGGATGAACTCATTTATTATCTAATAACAACCTTCGGAGGCCCTGTTTTATATCCTGTCCCAACGTTTTCAATGTACGGGATTATCTCACAGGCGCTCGGTGAAAAAAAAATTGAGATACCGCTTGATAAAGAGTTTGATCTTGATCTTGAAAAAATCCTTAATGCAATAAAAAAATACAAGCCTAAACTTATTTTTTTAAGCTCGCCTAATAATCCCACAGGCAACTGCTTTTCCTCGGATAAGATTTTGAAAATCTTGTCACTGTTCACTGTTCACTGTTCACTTGTTGTAGTTGACGAGGCATACCACCCGTTTGCAGGCGATAAAAGTTTTACGCCGATGCTTAAAGACTATAAGAATCTTGTTATACTTAGAACATTAAGCAAAATCGGGCTTGCAGGCTTAAGGGTGGGCTTTCTTTTGGCTGATAAAAATATAGTCAATGAGGTAAATAAGGTAAGGCTTCCTTTTAATCTCAACTCCCTTTCCCAGACAATCGCATCTGATGCTTTGAAAGACAAAGCATTGATAAAGTCATATATCAGGACCATCGTCAAGGAAAGGGAAAAGCTCTTTAATAAACTGTCGGAAATAAAAGGCATCAGTCCCTGCCCCTCTGAGGCAAATTTTATTTTGTTTAAAACAGAGAATCCTGCTAAAATCTATAAAGGGCTCCTGAAGAAGGGCGTGCTTGTGAGAAACTTAAACGGGGTTGTTAAAGGGTGTCTGAGGGTGACGGTCGGGACGCCGGAGGAAAACAGGGTTTTTTTAAGGGCGCTGAAGAACACAATATGAAACAAGGGGGTTATAAATGAGAAAGGCAAAAGTTGAAAGAAAGACCAAAGAAACGAACGTAAGAATCAGCATTAACCTTGACGGCACAGGAGACTATAAGATAAACACCTCAATTCCGTTTCTGGACCATATGCTGAGCCTCATGGCCAAGCACGGACATATAGACATTAACGCAGAGGCCAAAGGCGATATTGAAGTTGATTACCACCATTTAATTGAAGACATAGGCATTGTGCTTGGCGAGGCAGTCAAAAAAGCCCTTGGACAAAAACTCAGGATCAGGCGCTACGGCGAGGCGCTTACGCCCATGGATGAAAGCCTTGTGCAGACAGTCATAGACCTCAGTGGAAGACCATACCTCATCTACAAAGTCAAACCGCCCAAAGACAGCACCTTAAAAGGCGCCGGCATGTCTATCTTTGAGGACTTCTTTAGGTCGCTGACAAATCACGCAGGCATGAATCTCCATATAATGCTTCTTTACGGCCGCGACCCGCATCACATTTTTGAGGCAGTATTTAAAGGCGTCGGCAGGGCATTAAGAAGCGCAGTTGAGATACATCCCAAAACAAAGGGCATACCGTCAACGAAGGGTATGCTCTAAGGACAGAGTTCCTGAAACTTATTATTGCAAAATCATCAATCAGCATTTCAAATTGCAAATTTAAAATGGTAAATTTGCATTGATAAATTTTTAATGAATCTTCCCGGGGATAAAAGAATCATCAGAGACAGGCGGAGATTTCCTACGCCGATTTTCTGCAGGCACACATTTATTGGCGGCAGAAGGAAAACCGCAAGAAGAAAAAATGACAAAAAAATATATTTATTTATGGACAGGTTCAGTTCAAGACTTCTGGTGTTTCTCCTTTTACTTCTGCTCCTTAACTGTATTGACGCTTTTCTGACCCTTTCTATGATTTATGAAGGCTCGGCTGACGAGGCCAATCCGGTAATGTCCTTTCTTCTTAAGCACGGGGTCTTGACTTTTATCATTTCAAAATTTTTTATCACAAGCTTTGCAGTTGTATTTTTCTGCCTCTTTAAAAATGTCAAAGCCGCACGTATTGGTGTGCTGTTTTTGATATTGATGTATCTGCTTCTCATACTGTATGAATTTAATATGGTTATCTCAATTCAACATTAACGGCATACGCAGGAGATTTATTTTTAATCCTGAAGATTAAAAAAGGTTTCCCCATTTAACTGGCTGGGGGGGGATGGGTTAAACGGGGAAACCGTAAAACACTGTGTTATGTTCACATCGGATTGATTTCAGGCAATGCAGCAATCATACTGCTTGTCACATCAAATCCCTGCTCTGTAAATGTGACCGTATATGCGCCATAACCTGCTGTTGAACCCTGACGTGTAAGCGTAAGCGACCATGAATCCTCAATGTTGCCGGAATTGCCTGCTGTGACCTGCCCCACTTTGAAATACTTGGGCGCGCCCATCCTCATGTCCATGCTTGTTATAGCGCCTGCATATGTGTGCTGACGTGCATGGAATCTTTCCTGAGAAGCCCTAACCGAGGCAAGATAATTAAACGCCTCCCTTGCCTTTGAACGCTCAGCCGCATCACGGTATCTCGGCACCGCAAATGCGGCAAGAACGCCGATTATCACAATAATGACTGTCAGCTCAACAAGTGTAAATCCTTTTATTATTTTAAATCTCATTTTTTTCTCCTCCTTCTGCATTTTTACATTGTCACAAAACCAGCCTGCTACTATCATTTTCTCCTATTTACTTCTTTTGTGCTATGACCTGCATCACATTTATTATGTTTGCATTTTTTATACCAGCAGGTTTATTTGGTAAAAATTTAAAAAATTCAATGAGTTTTGCCTTTGTAATTTATTTGTACGCTATAAATGATTTGTCATAACTGACATTTTTTGTCAGTAGTGCGATAATTATCCAGCTAAATGATTTCTTTCTAAATAAGCCCTCAAAAGCCCTGCTAAAATCCGGAGCGGCTTGACAGAAGGGAGGTACGGCAGATTAGAATTAAACACAAACCATTCATGCAAGAGGCTGTAAGAAAACTTACATATCTGATATTTCTCAGGGCAGTGCTGGTCACCGTCCTGCTTGGTTCATATTATCTCCCGAAAATCGGTTTCAGCACAATTGCACAGCCGGTCGTATTTTCCTACTTTGTGATTTTGCTGTATTTGCTGACGGCAATCTACATACTTTTTCTCCGGCAGATAAAAAATATCTCCCAGTATATCATCTTTGCATACACCCAGATTGTGATTGATATCCTTGCCGAGACAATTCTTCTTTATCTGACAGGAGGTCTGGCAAGCTGGTTTTCGTTTTTGTTTCCTGTCAGCATAATTTCAGCGGCGATAATGCTCAACCGCCGCGCCTGCTATGCTGCGGCAACACTCAGCAGCTGCATGTACGGACTGCTTATAACACTTCAGTTTGCAGGCATACTGCCTGTCACCACTGATATTGTTTTTATGGAAAAAGATTACTTTTATAACATTTTCTCTCACATTACCATCTTCTACCTTGTCGCCTTTCTAAGCGGTTATCATTCTGAAAAACTGTACAGGACCACCCGCAGTCTTGAAGAAAAAAATACAATCTTAAGCGACCTGAAGGTCTTCAGCAGGGACATAATTGAAAGCATGACAAGCGGCGTTTTTACAACAGACCTGAACTGGAAGATCGTTACCTTCAATACCTCTGCGCAGAAAATCCTTAAATGCAGTTTTGACAGCGTAGAGGGCAAAGATACTTCGGAAATATTCCCTTTTCTGGGCGGCTCAAAAAGAGTGTCTTTGGAGAGGATTGAGGGTACGGTTATAGTAGACGGTCGTTCTGTTCCTGTAGGGATGGGGATATCGGCGCTTAAGGACAGCCTGGGAAAACAGATAGGGATAATCGGTGTTTTTCAGGATCTGACAGAATTCAAGGCAATGGAGGCAGAGGTCAAAAAAAAGGAAAAGTGGGCCTTCATAGGAGAGCTTTCAGCATCCATTGCGCATGAACTCAGAAACCCGCTTGCATCGCTTAAGGCCTCCATTGATATGCTCCGTGAAAAAAAGGTTTCAAGCGAATATGCGGACCACCTCATGCAGATAGCGCTTTCAGAAATGGACAGACTGAATGCAATCATTACTGACTTTTTGCTGTATGCAAAACCGCAGGAACCGAATAAGACTTCCTTTGATTTACATCAGTACCTGAGTGACGTTGCCACGCTTTTGCGCAGTTCAGAAACAGGCAAGAAAAATGTTACTATATCCGAGGATATTGAGGGGCAGATGCTCATTACAGGGGACCCGAAACAGCTTTTACAGGTCTTCTGGAATCTCGGCATCAATGCGCTTGACGCTGTCACTGACGGAGGAAATATAAGCATCAGCACAAGGAAAACCAGCAGCACGGTAGAGATTTTATTTAAGGATACCGGCACAGGAATCAATCAGGAAAACATAGACAAAATATTTTATCCCTTTTTCACCACAAAGGATAATGGAACAGGGCTGGGGCTTGCGATAACGCAAAAAATTGTGGAAGCGCACGGAGGCAGGATTATGGTTAAATCCAAAAGCGACGGCACAACATTCAGGGTAATGCTGCCTGCAAATAATTGAAAACTGCAGATATGACAAAAGCTATTAAAGGCAAAGTCTTAGTCGTTGATGATCAAAAAAGCATAAGGGAGATACTGGAGATATTCCTTAAAAGCGAAGGCTTCAGCGTATCTGCCGCTGACAACGGCAGGACTGCCCTTGACATCATGAAAGACGATATCTTTGACCTTGTGATAACAGACATGAAAATGCCCAAACTCAGCGGCATTGACCTTCTCAAGAACATAAAGGAAATAGCGCCTAACACCGTAGTCGTGATTATCACTGCATTTGGCACTCCTGAATCCGCAGTAGAGGCCATGAAGCTCGGGGCCTTTGACTACATCCAAAAGCCCTTTAAGATGGATGACATCAGGCTTGTCATAAAAAATGCATTTGAAAAAAAGAGATTGCAGACCGACCTGTCCATTTTAAAAGAGCAGTTAGGAACCGCTTCCTTTGAAAATATGGTGGGCAAGAGCCCCGCGATGCTTGAGCTTTTCTCAATGCTGACCAAATATGCGTCAAGCAGCGCCAATGTGCTTATTACCGGTGAAAGCGGCACGGGAAAGGAACTTATCGCCAAGGCCGTATATAACCTGAGCCCCAGAAAAACCGGCAGATTCGTCACGCTTAATTGTGCCGCTATTCCTGAGGGACTTCTTGAGAGCGAGCTTTTCGGCTATATAAAAGGCGCTTTTTCCGGCGCAGTATCCAATAAAGAGGGGCTGTTTGAGCTTGCAGATGAAGGAACTATCTTCCTTGATGAAATTGCAGAAATGCCCGTCGCGCTCCAGGCAAAACTACTCAGGGTCCTTGAGGACGGGACCTTCCGCAGGGTCGGCAGCACATCGGATGTAAGAGTTGACGTAAGGATTATTTCAGCGACAAACAAAAATCTTCTTACCCTCATCAGCGAAAGACGTTTCCGCGAAGACCTTTACTTCAGGCTCAATGTGCTGTCGCTGAAAATCCCGCCCCTCAGGGAACGCAGAGAGGATATCCCCCTGTTAGTTGATAATTTCATAAAAAAATATGCAGGCGGGAAGAAACAGATTTCACAGAATGCAATTGAAGTCCTTATGAATTATATGTGGAAAGGAAACATAAGGGAGCTTGAAAATATAATTGAACGGGCGCTGCTGCTTCACGACAGTGAGGTTATTGATTCTCAGCATCTGCCCGAGGAAATAAGGACCGCTTCCTCCGCGGGAGAACACATTGCAATACCTTCGGGAGGCATAAACTTTGAAGATATGATTGAAGACATGGAAAAGGCATATCTCATGGAGGCGCTTGAGAAGGCTCACGGGATAAAAACAGACGCCGCAAAACTCCTCAGCCTCTCCTTCCGCTCCTTCAGGCACAGGCTGAAAAAATACGGGATAGACAAATAAGGAAGCGGATTTATACAGCATTCCTTGCCAGTCTTTTGTTCAGCGCCTGACGGGTAATGCCCAGAAGCGATGCCGCAATCCCCTGATTGCCGTTTGCACGTTTCAGCGCCTCTTCTATCAGAAATTCCTCGGCTTCTTTCATGGTTGGAAATTGGCCGGTGATATTCAGCCCTGACACTGCATCAGGCAATGAAACCGCCGGGTCAATTTTGGAATTTATCCCCTTGTTTTTGATAAATTCCTTAAAACTCTCCAGAGAAAGTATTCCAGACTTATGCTGTGCAACGGCATCAAAAATCATAGCCTGAAGCTCGCGGACATTGCCCGGGAAATCATAGTTTACAAGAAGCGTTATAAGCTCGCGCGGATATACCGGTTTTTTCTTATTCACAGACCCTGCCGCCTCCGCAATAAACTGCTCAATCAGCAAGGGAATATCCTCACGCCTCTCCCGCAAAGGCGGAATGTGGACATGATGGGTGCAGAGCCTGAAATACAGGTCCTTTCTGAAATTGCCCTCTGAAATCAGTTTCTTCAGGTCCTTATTTGTACTGACAAGAATCCGGGCATAACTGGTTCCCGGGGTATCCGAGCCGAGAGGGTAATATGTTTTTTCCTCCAGCAGGCGCAGCAGTTTAACCTGAGCCGTACTGCTCAAGTCGCCTATTTCATCAAGCAGCAAAGTACCCCCGGATGCCTGGACAATTAAACCCTTTCTGTCCTTATCAGCGCCTGTATATGCGCCCCTTTTATGACCGAATAAAGTATCTGAAAATACCGGATCGTCAAGCCCTGCCACATTTACCGGAATAAATTCGCCGCTAAGCCCGCTCACATTATGTATTATCCTTGAGATTAACTCCTTCCCTACTCCAGTCTCTCCGGTAATACAAATCGGCTTATCGGATTTTGCAATTGCTTCAACATAATAGAAAATAGCCTTCATGTTTTTATTGACTGTAACTACAGGTGCAAAAAAATCTTCATGCTCCAGATGCCCGTGAAGAATTTTTTGCGTAAGAGCAGAGACCTCATCCCGCAGAGTTATAAGTTCCAATGTCTTTTTAACACATGAAACAAATCTGCTTTTTTCAACCGGTTTGACAAGATAATCCCCTGCGCCTTCCTTCATGCACTCCACAGCCTTGTCCAGATCATTTACCGCAGTCATGACAATGACCGAAATCTGAGGGAATTCCTGTTTGATTTTAGACAGGAGTTCAATCCCTGAGATATGCGGCATAATAAGGTCTAATATAATTACTGCCACATCCTGTCTGCCAAGCAAAGGCATAACCTGCCGGCTGTCCTGAACCGTCAGGACATTTGCAATACCAGAGCTTCGCAAAATCAAGCTGTAACTGAGCAGTATCTGCTGCTCGTCATCTACCAGAAGAACCTGCTGGGAATTCATGCTGCTCACCTCCTGATGTATCGTACTACGAAAAAACCAATGACGCTTTTAGTGAATATCATAAAAACCTTAATTTTGTCAATAAGTTTCATAATGCAATAAGTCCTCAGAAAATGGTAATATCTTGCCATGAAACGCATAAATTTAAAATTCATAATTTTCCTGCTTGTTATTTCTTTCATCCCTCATGGCATTCAGTCTGCAGAACTCCCCCAGATAAAGTTAAGGGGCAGCAGGCATCCTGAGTTTGTAAGGATTGTCATGGAGGGGCCTGAAGCCTTGATATCAAAAGGCATTGTCAACCAGAGGGGGCAGGATATTGTGGTCCATTTTCAGGGTCCCGGATTCTCGCTGGAGGATGTTGAACTTCCGTTTGCCTATAAAACCGTAAGAAACACCGTGGTGTTTTCTCCAAAAGATTTCAAGCAATTTAAAACCGCATTTCTAAAATCCCCGCCCAGACTGGTTATTGATGTCTATCAGGACATAAAGATTGAGGAGAAAAAAGACGAGGTAAAGGATAAAATAATTCCACTTAAGACCAGAATAATCATCATAGACCCGGGACATGGAGGCTATGAGTATGGTTTGATTGCAGGCAATTACAGGGAAAAAGACGTTGTTTTAGACCTTGCCAAAACACTCAGGGCCTTAATTGTAAAAGGAGGAGCGCAGTGCCTTTTTACAAGAAACGGCGACCAGATTATACCCCTGGCAGAACGCGCCGCTTTCTCAAACAATAAAAAAGGCGAAATCTTCCTGAGCCTCCATACCGGCAGACATAAGGATATTGTATTATATACTCCTGTATTATCGGGAAGCCCCCCCATGGATGAAGGCGTTTCCGCAGGACAGAGACCTTTTATCTCAAAAACATCGGCTCTCATGGAGTCTATGCAGAAGGCCGTCAGGGAAAATTTGGGCGCCAATATGGTATCAGTAACGCCTCTGCCATACAGCGTACTCTCGGGGATTGAGGCGGCAGCCCTGATAATTGAACTGCCGTCTTTTGGGGAGTCCGGTTATGAAACTGAATTTAAAAAAATGCTGGTAAATACTATTTTAAAAGGCATTTATTTTTATGAAGGGAATCAGGCGAATCAAAACCGGAGCTAATTTCTGGACTTATCTGCTTATTGCCTTTGCAGTATTTACGGCTGGGGCGCTGGGAAGTTATTTTTATTTTAAACCGAGGCTTGCACTTGAACTCCCTTTCATTGCGGACATTGCGGCAAAAGAAGAAGCAAAAAAATATCCATGGGGAAAAGAAAAAACGGTTGAAGAAATTTTAACAGCCGGAGAGGGTAAAGAACTTATTGACGACACTGTTCTTACAGACATTGAAAACTCAGTTAAGAAAAATATTATGTCCTATGATGTTAAAATAATCGCGGTGTCAATGGACAAAGACAGTATCTTTTACATTGATTTAAGCAGTGAGCTTAAAAAATCTTTCAAAGGCGATGCGTCTGAGGAATACAGCATTATTGAGGGTCTGTATAAAAGCCTCAGGGAAAATATACCTGATCTGACCGCTATGAAAATACTGATGGACAGCAAAAACACAGACAGCCTCGGCGGACATATTGACCTCTCGGCGCCGCTTTCCGGAAAGGTCTTTGAAGATTCATCCCGTTAAAAAAGTTTTATGGAAAAGAGGGCAAAAACATGAAACCACGGAGGGCGCAAAGAGTTTTTTATTGCAAAATTATCAATTATCATTTCAAAATGCAAATTTTAAATGCTAACTTTGTCCCGACAGGTCGGGAATAAATTTACAATGAATATTTTCTCTGTGTTCTCTGTGGTTATGTTTAGACAATACGGGTACAAAAATTAGGAGGGTATTATGCGTCCTGACAAAAGGGCTGCCAATGAACTTAGAAGCATTAAAATCACGAGAAATTTCTTAAATACCGCCGAGGGTTCTGTTTTAGTTGAAGCAGGCAATACAAAAGTCATCTGCACTGCTTCCATAGAAGACAGGGTGCCCCCGTTTCTTAAAGAGCTGGAAAGGGGATGGGTTACAGCCGAATACTCCATGCTACCGCGTTCAACACCTACAAGGATAACGAGAGAAGCAACAACCGGAAAAGTCGGCGGAAGAACCCATGAGATACAAAGACTTATCGGAAGGACCATGCGGTCAGTCATGGATATGGACCTGCTCGGGAAGCGCACCATCTGGCTTGACTGTGATGTCATTCAGGCAGACGGAGGCACAAGGACTACGGCAATAACAGGCGCGTTTATCGCCCTCTCGGATGCTGTAACATATGCAATGAAAAACAACATAATTGAAAAATACCCCATTAAGGATTTTGTTGCGGCTGTAAGCGTCGGTATTGTGGACGGAGAGCCGCTGCTGGACCTGTCATATGCAGAGGACTCAACTGCAGAGGTTGATATGAACATAGTAATGACCGGCTCGGGGAAATTTATTGAAGTTCAGGGCACCGCCGAATCCATGCCTTTTGACAAGGAACAGTTTCAAAGGCTCCTTGAACTGGCGGAATCCGGGATTAATAAAATTATTGCAATACAGAAAAGTGTCTTGGGAAATACAGGTTAAATTTTTTCAGAATCATTAGGGGACATTTTTGACGTGGAATACAAAAGCATAAAAAACTGGCCTGAGGATGAAAGACCGAGGGAAAGGCTCCTTAAATTCGGGGCCGGGGGACTAAGCACCGCACAGCTTCTTGCAGTAATATTAAGAACCGGCGGAAAGAACAAAAGCGCCCTTGAGCTGGGACGTGAACTGCTGTCGGAATTCAAAGGCTTGAGGGAAATATCAGACGCCTCTGCGGCTGAACTCTCAATAGTCAGAGGCATAGGCGGGGCAAAGGCAGCTCAGGTAAAAGCTGCGCTTGAGCTGGGGAAGCGCATGCTTCAAAATTCCGCAGAAAATAGCCGGGAGACGCAGGGCGTCAAGCACAGCAGGGATGTGTACGATTACTACAGACACAAGTTTTTCGGTCAGAAGAAGGAAATGTTTTTATGCGCCATGCTTGATATTAAAAACCGGATTTTTAAGGACGCAACTGTTTCCGTGGGCACCCTGACAAGCTCCCTTGTTCATCCAAGGGAGGTCTTCAGGCATGCGATAAAAGAGGCGGCGGCCTCAGTGATATTCATCCACAATCACCCGAGCGGAGACCCGAGCCCGAGCAAAAACGATATTGAGATAACCGGACGGCTTATTGAAACAGGCAGGATTGTGGGCATCAATGTCTTAGACCATGTGATTGTGACTGACGAAAGATATGTCAGCATTATGGAAGGCGGGTATTTATAGGATAGAAATTGCAAGGTAAAGGCATGTATGTCAAAAAAAGCTTTGTGCAACCCCACTGAACATGCCATACTGCAATTTCCAAACGACTAAAATTTATAAGAAAAAACTTTTAAATGCTTTGCAGTATGGCATCTAAAAATCTTGTTGCTTTCTAAAGATTTTGAGGATATATGTGCCTTTACTTAAAGCTGCAAGTTGAAATTTAAAACTGACATTCAGGAGGAAAAATGAGCAAGGTTCAAAGGGCCTTAATAAGCGTATCGGACAAAAACGGTATTGTAGAATTTGCAAAAGAATTATCCGCAATGGGAGTAGAAATTCTGTCAACCGGAGGCACGGCAAAGGCATTGCGCGAGGCCGGCCTTCAGGTTACGGAGGTCTCCGACTACACAGGATTCCCTGAGATGCTTGACGGAAGGCTTAAGACCCTGCATCCGAAAATTCACGGAGGGCTTCTTTCAAGGCGGGATCATAAAAAAGACATGGAGGACATAAACAAACACAGCATCAAGCCCATAGACATGGTAGTTGTTAATCTCTATCCTTTTGAGGCCACGGTGTCAAAGCCCAATGTAACTTTTGACGAGGCAATTGAAAACATTGATATAGGCGGTCCCACAATGCTCAGGGCAGCTTCAAAAAATTTCAAAGACGTTGCCGTGGTGGTGGACCCTGCGGATTACAAAAAGATTATTGAAGAGTTTAAGGGCGGCGGCATCAGTCATGACACAAAATTCTATCTGGCGCAAAAGGTATTTTCACACACCGCCCGGTATGACACCATTATTTCCAATCATCTTGCGGCATTTTTAAAGTCCGCGGAAACTTTTCCGCATCATCTTAACCAGACTTTCTCAAAGGTAGCAGATTTAAGATACGGAGAGAATCCGCATCAGAAGGCAGCCATCTACAGAGAGCCTCTTTACAAAGGACTCTCCCTTGTTGACGCCAAGATACTGCAGGGCAAGGAAATGTCCTATAACAATTACCTTGATTCGGCATCGGCAATAGACCTTGTGCGGGAATTCAGGGAGCCGGCAGCAGTAATTATCAAGCACAATAATCCATGCGGTGTTGCAACTGCCGATAAAATTGAAACTGCATATGTAAAGGCATATGAGATTGACCCGCTCTCTGCCTTCGGGGGCGTAATTGCATTAAACAAAAATGTGAATCCGGCGACTGCGAGGGAGATACTGAAGCTTTTTGTTGAAATAATCATAGCTCCCGGGTTTGACTCAGATGCCCTGATGCTTCTAAATGAAAAACCGAATATCAGACTGCTCGTGCTTGATATCTCGCAAAACCCCACGGGTATTGATATGAGAAAAATTCAGGGAGGCTTGCTTGTTCAGGAAAGGGATACAGGCATGGTGAATAACATCAGGGCTTTGAAAGCGGTTACAAAAAGAAAGCCTACTGACGATGAATATGCCGCCTTGTCATTTGCATGGAAGGTCTGCAAGCATATGAAATCAAATGCAATCATATACGCTACAAAAAACAGCGCGGTGGGAATCGGAGTCGGTCAGACAAGCAGGGTGGACTCCGCAAAACTCGGCGCCATGAAGGCGCTCGGCTCGCTCAAAGGCACGGTCGTCGGCTCTGATGCGTTTTTCCCGAACAGGGACGGAATTGACTACATTGCATCAATGGGCGTGACAGCGGTGATTCAGCCCGGCGGCTCAATCAAGGACAATGATGCTATAGCAGCGGCGGATGAGCACAATATGGCAATGGTGTTTACCGGAATGAGGCATTTTAAACATTAACTAACAAAACATTGCAAATTGTAAAATTAACAATAATCATTGCAAATTTGAAATGCTAATTTTGCATTGAGCATTTTGAAATTTCTTAAGGAGATATAATGAAGGTTCTTGTCATTGGAAGCGGGGGGCGTGAGCACGCCCTCGTATGGAAGCTGAGCCGAAGCCGGAGAATTGATAAGATATTCTGCGCGCCGGGCAATGCGGGCATTGCAGAGATTGCTGAATGTCTTGATATAAAGGCAGATGACATTGATTCACTGCTGAACTTTGTCAAATACGAAGGGGTTGATTTAACAGTCGTCGGCCCTGAAGCCACGCTTGCCGCAGGCATTGTTGATGTATTTGTCAGGGAAGAACGCCGGATTTTCGGTCCCAATGCCTCAGGCGCAAGACTTGAGGGAAGCAAGGTGTTTGCAAAAGACTTCATGCGCAAATACGGAATCCCTTCTGCCGAATATAAGACATTTTCATCTTATTCGCAGGCAGTGGAATACATAAGGCTAAAAGGCGCTCCGGTTGTAATTAAGGCAGACGGGCTTGCCGCAGGCAAAGGCGTATTTGTGTGCAAAACAGCGGATGAGGCGATAAATTCCCTCAAATTAATCATGAAGGATAAGGTATTCGGCAGCGCAGGCAATAAGGTCATAGTGGAGCAGTGCCTGATTGGGGAAGAGGCTTCTTTTATGATTCTGACTAACGGCAAGACAGTCATCCCTCTTGCTACTTCTCAGGACCACAAAACGATTTTTGACGGCGACAAGGGACCGAATACAGGCGGCATGGGCGCTTACAGCCCGGCGCCCGTTGTAACTGAAGATTTACAGGCAAATGTCATGAAGACCGTGATAAATCCCCTGATAAAGGGGCTTGCAAAAGAGCGCATAAAATACAGGGGCGTGATTTATGCCGGTCTTATGATTTGCCAAGGGAAACCATATGTGCTTGAGTTTAACTGCCGGTTCGGCGACCCGGAGACACAGCCTATTTTAATGAGGCTTGAGAGCGATTTTCTTGATATGCTGAATGCAACTGCAGAGGGAAAGCTTAAGGATGTCAAGGTTTCGTGGAAAGACAATGTTTCTGTCTGTGTTGTCATAGCTTCAAAAGGATACCCTGACGCATATGAAAAGGGCAAAGTAATCACAGGACTTGATGCATTAAAAGATAATGACAATACAGTGGTCTTTCATGCAGGAACAAGCTCTGCCGATGGAAAGATTGTCACCTCAGGCGGAAGGGTTCTCGGTGTGACTGCGCTCGGGGAAGACATCCAGACAGCTAAGAAAAATGCCTACAAGGCAATTGAGAAAATTCATTTTGACGGGATGCATTACAGAAAAGATATAGGGGATAAAGCGATTAAAAATAGGGGTCAAGGGGCATAGGGGTCATGGATTCAAGTGAACTGCAAAAAACGTATTAATAAATTCACTTGACCCCTTGAATCCTTGAATCCTGGAACCCTTTAAGGAGGTTACTACATGAAACCGAAAGTTTTAATCATCATTGGCAGTGATTCTGATTTGCCGATTATGCAGGAGGCAGAAAAGATTCTTAAGCAGTTTAATATTCCATATGACATTACCGTGGCCTCTGCACACAGGAGTCCTGAGAGAGTGGTCCAGCTTGTCGCAGGCGCAGAGGAAAAAGGTGTTGAGGTAATAATTGCGGGCGCGGGCGCAGCCGCGCATCTTGCAGGCGTTATTGCCGCACATACGATACTTCCTGTGATAGGCGTGCCCATAGACTCTTCTCCGCTTAAGGGAGTTGATGCGCTTTTTTCAACGGTCCAGATGCCCCCGGGCATACCAGTTGCGGCAATGGCAATAGGAAAAGCAGGCGCAAAAAATGCCGCCATCTTAGCCGCCCAGATTTTGCAGTTTAGAAACCCGTCTCTTTCAAAGGCATTAAAAAAATACAAAAAGAAAATGGCGCTTGACGTGCTTGAGAAGGCAAAAAAAATCAGGAAGAGGTAAGCCATGCCCAAAAAAATACTTTATACGGATAAAGCACCGACGCCAAAAGGACCATATTCTCAGGCAGTAATTCACAATGGTTTGTTGTATATCTCAGGGCAGGGGCCTGTTGACCCTGAAACAGGTACAATACTGAGAGGAACTATTGAAGAGGAAACAGAGATAACCCTTAATAATATAAAGACCATTATTGAAGAGGCAGGTGCCAGTCTGAAAGATGTAATAAAAGTTACCTGCTACCTTGCGGATATGGATGATTTTGGAAGATTTAATGAAGTGTATAAAAAATATTTTACGGATGAACCTCCCGCACGGTCAACAATTCAGGCAGGACGCCTGCCGATGGACATTCAGATAGAGATGGATGCGATAGTGGCATTGCCTAAAATAAATTAAAAAAACAAACACTCAATTAACCACAGATTACGCAGATTTACACAGAAAAAGCATAAAAACATAAAAATATTTTTGAAAATCTGTGAAAATCTGTGGCTAAATTTTTATAATTTCTTATACGATGAAAAAGATAGCCATAACAATGGGCGAGCCCGGGGGCATAGGGCCTGAGATAATCGTAAAGGCGCTTTTCTGCGCTGAAATAAGAAACTTCTGCACTCCAATAGTTATCGGCGATATTGAGATAATCAAAAAGGCAGTGAGGCTTACAGGGCTTTCACTTGAAGTCACGCCACTTTTAAAAATCACAAATTCAAAACCAAAAGCGGGAAAAATTGAAGTGCTCGGCGTCAAATCCTCTAAGCCGTTTAAAAAATGTTCCGCATCAGCGGAAGCAGGCACGGCTGTTGTAAGTTATGTAAAAAAGGCGGTTGAGCTTGCACTTAAAAAAGATGTTCATGCCATTGTCACAGCTCCCGTATCAAAAAAATCCCTGAAGCTTGCGGGTTTTCGCTGGCCCGGGCATACGGAACTTCTGGCTGAACTTACCGGGACAAAAGATTTTTCAATGATGTTCGCCGGAGAGAAATTAAAAATAATCCTTGCCGCAATACATGTGCCGCTAAAAGATGTGCCCGGCCTGCTCAATAAAAAACTCGTGCTCAAAACAATCCTCCATGCAAAAAAGGGGATGGACATGCTTGGCATCAGAAAACCCCGTATTGCAGTTGCAGGCTTAAATCCCCATGCAGGAGAGACAGGCATACTTGGAACTGAGGAAATAAAATTAATTACCCCGGCTGTCAATGAAGCGCGCAAAAAAGGCATTAACGCATCAGGCCCTTATCCGCCTGATGTTGTATTTCACAAGGCATACAGAGGGGATTTTGATATTGTCGTATGCATGTATCATGATCAGGGGCTAATTCCTTTTAAAATGCTTGAATTTGAAAAAGGGGTGAATGTGACTGTCGGGCTTCCAATAATAAGAACTTCGCCTGACCACGGCACTGCCTTTGACATAGCATGGAAGAACAAGGCAAATCCCTCAAGCATGCTTGAGGCGATAAGGCTTGCGGCAAGATTAAAACTAAAGGATTAAACCACAGAGGACACAGAGGATTAATTGCAAAATTATCAATTATCATTTCAAAATGCAAATTTTAAATGCTAACTTTGTCCCGACAATTCGGGACTAAATTTACAATGAATATTTTCTCTGTGTGCTCTGTGGTTGATATATTTTAAAATGAAAATCGT
>JACRGX010000069.1 GCA_016212185.1 Nitrospirota bacterium | reverse complement strand
TCAATCCATTCATCAAGTCCGCCTTCATAAACTTTCACATTTTGAATATTAAGCAGTTTTAATCCCATTGCAACTTTTTTGGAAGCAACGCAATCTTTATGCCTGCAGTAAATGATAATCTCCTTATAGGGAACCAGCTCTTTTCTCCTGTCTATGACTCCAGGATAATGAATAGTTTTTGACCCCTTGATTTTGTGTTTATTCCCGTCATAGTTTCCTATAGTATCCACGAGCACAAAATCCGCATTCTCTTTCATACGGTTCAAAAGTTCTTCTTTGGTTATACATTCAATACTTATGTTGAATTCTTTCTGGTATGGCATTTACTCCCCCTTTTGAAAATTTTATTATTACTAATGCCGTTCAAAAATGCAATTCCTCTCGCAAGGCAGGGCATGGATGTCTGAAAAAGCTTTAGAGCAGCACCGTTAAATGTTATGTTGCCTTTTTGTGAATAGTTCCATTTAAAATACTTTAGAATTTGCAACATAACATATAATAATCTTCGCTGTTTTCTAAAGGTTTTGAAGACGTCAATGCCCTGCCAGTCATTACTCTCTGTTTTTCATCCGGACAAACCTGTATCTCCCGAGGGTCATAAGATAATCCGTTAGGGCCTCAAATTCCCAATCTTTAAATTTAAATCTCGGCATCCTCACATCAGTCTGCACTGTCTGAGGGTTTTTCAGCCACTGCTCAATCCACTCCCTCCTTAACCGGCTTGCCGCGTCTGTATGTTCAGGCCCTACTTCTCCGCCGCGTCCGTCCACAGCATGACACCCGCTGCATGCAAATACCTCATGATACAGCTTTTCCCCGTCATAAATATCTTCCGCATGCACTTCCTTATTGAGTTCGGCATTATATGGATAAGCCTCCCCTGCAATAAAAGTAAAATATTCAATAATAGCGTTAACCTCTGCGTCTGATAGATTGAAATCCGGCATGCCGGCCTTAAGTATAGGCTCAGGCCGTATTTTATAGGTTTTCTTAAGAAATTTAAATAACCACTCCTGCCTGCTTTTCTTTGCCTCTCTCGTTAAATCAGGGCCGATATTCCCTCCATTTCCGTTAATCCTGTGGCAGCCAAGGCAGTTATATCGTTCAATTACACTTTTACCCCTTATTTCTGCGCTGTCAGAATCAATCAATATTTTTGTGTAGGAAACAGGCAAGAAATTATTCCGTACGCTTAAAAGAAAAGTAACCAGCGCTTCTGCCTGAATTCTGTCAAAATTATAATACGGCATACGCGTTATAACCTTATCAGTGGCAAATCTTCCGGGGTCAATTACTTTGACAAGAAGCCAATTTATGAGGGTCTTCTCAGTATCTGTTATATTATCTGTTATATTGCCGAAAAACAGCTCGTCAACCCTTTTATCGCCAATGCCGTCAAGCGCCGGAGCATCATATCCCAAAGGGAACTTTTCTATCTCATGACAGCCGGTGCAGCCAATTTCTATGACAATCTTTCTGCCCTTCTCAACATCATTATGCGAAGGCTCCGGCTCTCTTAATTCAACCCGGGACTTTTTATTCTTCTTAAGACTGAAAAGATATGCGGCTATACTGCGTATTTCTCCGTCTGACATATTTAATTCAGGCATGGTGGTTTTTGCATCATAACTGCGGGGCTTTTTCAAAAAATAAAAAAGCCATTCAGGTTTTACTTTATCGCCTATAAAGGATATATCAGGGGCAAAACCGCTGCCTTTTTTATTTATCATGTGGCAGCCGAGGCAGCCGAGAGAGGATACAAGGATTTTGCCTTCGTCTAACAATCTCCCCTTACTCCTCTTTGCTAAAGAGGGGAATGAAGGGGGATTTTTAAAATTTTCAGAAAAGACTACTTCTTCCATCAAATAATCCGCTATATATCCAATCTTTTCATCACTCAGCTTAAATACCGGCATCTTTGCGTTCGGCAGATAATCTTTAGGATTTTTCAGCCATCCAATCAGCCACTTCCTGCTGGCTTTTCTACTGATTGAGCTAAGCACAGGACCAATACGCACAGGTCTTTCATAGTTTTTAAGCTTGTGACACCCGGTACAGTTATTTCCCCTGAAAAGCCTCCAACCCTCAAAAAACTTTTCTGCTCCTGCCAGGTTTGCACTCAGAGGCAGTTCCATTTTCATCGGATGGCATCTCCCGCAGGAAGACTGAGCGTAATAGCCTTTAAGAAGAGGTTTCGTCCAATTATTTACTCTGCCGTGCGCTGCCTTTAAAGTTAAAGCTTCTCCCTGCCCTTGATGACATACAACACACCCGAATTTTTCAACCTTGTGATATTTTAGGTAATTGCCCGGATGCGATTTAAAAGGCTGCGGCCTGTTTGCGGAATCAGACTTGTCTATCCAATCATGACAGGTAATACATCTGTCAGCCGCATCCAAGTCCTTAAGCCAGATCTGCTGAATTTTTTCCTTTTGATATCTTTTCCACGGGCGGTCATACTCAGAATAAAACGCCCATACAACAACTACAAACAGGATAATGCAAAAAACAGCATTAAGGATTAACTGGGGCCGGCTCAGCTTCATAAATTAAACCACGAAGTTACCAATACGTATTTGATATTAAACGCCAGTCTCAGAAATATCTTTAAAGGGACCGCATACATCAGAAGTATCAATGTCATCACAATTACATATCTTAGGGAACCATATAAAAGATAAAGGTCTATGCTCATCAGGGGAGGCAGCAGTATCCCTGCTCCAAAATAAACTGCTATACACACTAAACCAATAGCAGGGCTCAGGCTCCAGAGATAATTCTCAGTCTCTTTAACAGTCCCCCACGATTCCCATGGGAGATATAACTGCCAGTTCGGACCCCTTAAAAAATATCCTATAAATATCAAGCCCCACCAGAGCAGAAAACCGAAAAGAAAATTTATAACAGCAAACCGCCTGAGGGAGAATGTGTAGCTCCCTCTGCCGTTGGGATTAGTATCTATATAGGGGATAATTATCAAACCGGCTGCAATAATGACAGGAATCATGACCCCGGCTATCCATGGGTCAAAATAGACCAGCAATTCCTGCAGCCCTGCAAAATACCACGGCGCCTTGGACGGATTTTCAGACCTTTCCGGCGCAGCCATCTCCCTTAAAGGCGCATTCATAAGCAGACCCCATATTATCAATATAATTGTTAAAGCAATAATCGTTAAAAATTCCTTAAATGCCAGGTCCGGCCAGACGAAATGTTTTTTACTTTTAGAGCGTTCCATAATATTATTCTGGCACTAAATTTTTCTTCTCTGCGCCTTCGTGCCTCTCATAAAGGTCCTGATATGCCCCCGTCTTTCCTGATTCTCCAGAAGTGAACTGCCATAAAAATGATTGCAGCCGCAGGCAATACTATAATATGCATCACATAAAACCTCAGAAGAGCGTTTGTCCCTATCTCTGTGCTGCCTAACACAACAAAACGGATATCATTATATTTATTAACAACTGAAAACGGGCCTTCATGCCCGATAAACGGTGCTGCTCCCATCATGTTGGTAGCTACCGTAATAGCCCAGTAAGACAGTTGGTCCCACGGAAGCAGATAGCCGGTAAAGCTCAGCAAAAAAGTCAAAACTATTAAGACCACGCCGACAACCCAGTTAAATTCCCTCGGAGGTTTATATGAGCCTGTAAGAAAAACCCTCAGCATGTGCAGAATGATTGTAAACACCATCAGATGCGCCGCCCACCTGTGGATGTTTCTGAGGATAATCCCGAAAGGGATGTCAAATTCAAGATACTTCATATCATGATAGGCAAACTCAGGAATAGGATGATAGTAGAACATCAGAAATACGCCGGTGAATGCCTCTACTAAAAACAGGAAAAAAGTTATCCCGCCCATACACCATGTGAAACGTATTTTAAAGGCATGTTCAGGCACACTTACAGGATGAAGATGAAGGAATACGTTAGACCTTACCTGAAGCGCCCGGTTTCTTGTTGTATCTTCATAACCGTGGCGGAATATGGATTTGCAAAGCTGGGAGCCGGTTAATTTGTTCCAGAATTTCTCTATCATGCTTTAATCAAAAATCAGGAGCCTATTACACATTAAGATACGCTCCGCGTTTATCAAAGTCCTTAGAGGTATATACCCTGCTTTTATCTACAACAATCATGCCGTCATCGGCAATTGAAATACCAAACCGGTCCAGCGGTCTCGGAGCCGGACCTGCAAAATTTACGCCGTTGCTGTGAAACTGACTGCCATGGCACGGGCACTTGAATATCCTGTCATCTGCAAACCAGTTAGGCGTGCATCCCAGATGAGTGCATTTAACATGTACGGCGTATATGCGGTTCTTTTCCCTCACCAGACATGCAGAATGTTCATCTTTCCACTTTTCATATACCTCAAAAACGCCGTTTTCATCCGCCCTGTCCTTTCTATCAAATTCGTGAGGAAATCCAGCCTTAAATGTTGAAGGACGTTCAAAAAGAACGCGCGGGAATAAAAATCTCATAGTCCCCCCGATTAATATCCCCAGTGTGACAAAAAAAGAACCCCAGCCGATTATTCTCAGAAAACCGCGGCGGGTGACATTGCTGTTAAGTGAATGTTCCGTCATATCGCCCATAAAAACAGGCACAAAGGAACAAAGCATCCAAGGCACAAAGTAGGAGAACAAAGTTTTGTGCCTCAGCGCCTTTGCGCCTCAGTGCCTTTTTATTCGTCCCTTTTTAAACCTTCACAATATTCACCGGCACCATCCTGTCCCACTCGGCAAGCTTCGGGTCCGCCTTCTCGCTCGTCACCATGTTCGGCGTTGACTCAGTCTTTGGATAAAGCGACATGACATCCACAACCCCGGGGGCCGTCAGCCCGTTTACCTTTGCCACTGCCTTCATACTTCCGTTTCTGGAATTAACCGCAACCCAGTCTCCGCTTTTCACGCCTATTGCCCTTGCGTCTTTGGGATTAATGCTTACAGTCTGCTCGGGCAGTCTCTCGTAAAGATTCGGGGTCAACGGTACATTAAGCCCGTTATTGTAAAAGTTATAGCCGGTGTTCCAGATTTCGTTTGCCCGGTGCATAATCATCCAGAGCGGATACTCATTTGTAATCTTGTCTCTCAAAGGATGATTGTACGGGTCAAAATCAGCAAGCGCCTTTACAGGTTCAAGGTGCGCCTTGCCGTCGTCATGTTTAAAGCGCCTTCCCATCACTTCTTCTGTCTCAAGAGAATAAAGCCGCGATATGCTCCTGCGGTTTTTGTAAGGGAACTGAATGCCGTTAGTGCCTGACTTTATAAGGTCTTTCCATTCAATTTCTGAGATGTCACTGGTAAATGAACCTTTTGTCTGCGCTCTTACATCATCATAAATCTCCTGTTCGTTTTTCCAGTCATACCCGCTCAAACCCATCCGCTTTGCCAGTTGGGCAACAATCCACCAGTCCGGCTTTGCATCGCCGGGGGCTTCCATAAAGCCCTGCTGAATATGAAGCCTCCTGTCTTCGCTTGCCTGTATGGTGTTCCATTCTCCCCATGTGGCAGCAGGGAAGACTACATCTGCAGCCGCTGTCGTGTCTGTGGGATAAATCTCATTCACGACAAGAAACATCTTATCAATCTGAGGCTTATATTTGCTCAGGTTGGGAAGCTGTATGTAAATGTTGCTGATGTACGCCCAGAGCGACTTTATTTCTCCCTTATCAATTTTTTCACAGATGCTCCTCATGGAACTTGCGCCGTTTGGGGCAGGCGGGTCCGCCCAGGTCCCTCTCGGATGTCCGCCGGCTCTGGATGTGCACGCGCCTGGTTTTCCGGCATTGCCGAGAATAATTCCCATAGCGCTGTATGCGACTTCGTTTTCGTATCCTGTCACCTGATGCATAATTCCTTTTTCAAAAAGCACCATTGTCTGCCCTTTATGCTTTGCGAGCATCTCAGCGGCTGCTATAATCTTTGCGGCCGGAATACCGGTAATCTTTTCAGCATTTTCAGGTGCGAATCTGCTGTTCAATACAGTCTGCTTGAGCGTATCAAAACCAGTTGTGTGCTTTTGGACAAATTCTTTGTCATACAAATCGTGCATGACGAGCACATGCATCAAAGACGCGCCGAGTATTGCATCAGTGCCCGGATTAATCTGGAGGAAAAGACCGCCGCTTTTTTCTGCGTCTTCTGCCATCTGAATCCTTCTCGGGTCTACCAGTATCATTTTGATATCACCCTTGTTCATGCCGCCCGTTGACAACGCCTGATAATACCATGATGAACCCGTATCCTTTAGATTTTTTCCGGCGCAAAAAATGAGTTTAGTTTTTATAAAATCTTCCGACGTAAACGACCTGGTGCCCGCACCCACCACATCGGCAAGCCCCCAGCTTTCATCGCCCCAGAAGAGATACCCGTTGCCGGCAAGGGTGCTGGACTTAATTCCTGTGAAGAGCCACTTCAGCAATACATGCGTATTCTGCAGATAACCCCAGTCTCCGTAAACTGCGCCGATTGCGTCAGGACCGTATTGATTGATAATTTTTCTAAAGTTCTCCGCGCAGAATCCAATCGCTTCATCCCATGAAACCTCCGCAAGAGGACTTGTCTTGCCGCCTTTGCGAATCATTGGTTTTTTGAGACGGATCCTTGTCGGAAGTTTCTCGGAATACAAACTCTGGGCATTGAACGCCCCGCGGACTGAGTAGTTTGATCCGCTTGCCACGTCTTTGTTATCCGGCACTATCATTATTGATACGTCTTTACCGTTCTTTTTGGCTTCAACCGTGAAAACAGGATTGGGCCAGTCGCCCCGCATCTTCTCAACAGGATAAAATTTAGCCTTGTCCGGTTTTAGCCCTGTGCCTTTGGGCCAGATATAAACCTTGTATCCGCACATAACATGACAGTAACGGCAGGCAGTATCATAAGTCTCTGCGTGTGCGGGCGGAAGCTCTGCAAATTCAACCGCCTTTGCTTCTGAAAATTTACCTGCCGCAAACACAGGCATTCCGTTTATCACACATGCCCCTGCCGCCGCTGCTGCTGAAACCTTTAATAAATCTCTCCTTGAAAATTCCTTTTCATTGCCCATTTACTTTATCTCCTCTCCGTCAAGTAGATTATTTCTAAGTCCATAAATAAGACCGGCAACTCCTGCCGCATAAATGTCCCCGTTCTTATCAATCTCCAATAAAATCATCGGCAGGTTATTCGGCGCGGGGCCTTCAACCACCTTACCGCTCTGTTTCGGATCATAAATGCTTTGATGGCATTCGCAAACCAGCATCCCGCTTTCTTTGTCCAGATCAACAGCGCACCCCAGATGAGTGCAAAACATGCTGTACGCAACAATGCTCTTGTCAGCGCCGGCGCCGCCTTCAGCGCTGCATCCCAGATTTACAAGGATGTTTTTTCTTCCAGTAAGCGGGTAATCAAATTTTATTGTCTTTCCCGACGGAAGATTTTTGATATTTGCAATTTTTACCTGCGGATAAGTTCTGCCTGATAAAGCGGCGCCTGCTTTATCTAATGCAACAGATGAAACTGCCGCAACTGCCCCCGCGCAGCAAACGGCTTTTAAGATTTTTCTGCGTGTCATGACTTGTGCTACTGATGCTTCTTTCTTCTCTTTGAGCATTTTGTTCCTCCTTTATTTATTTGAACTGTTTGAACCGCTTACAATCTTTATTCCCCCTCACACCCGCACAACTTCCTCAAATACGAAATGAGCGACTTAATCTGTGTTTCATTAAACGTATTCCCCCACGGCGGCATAAGGGTGGATTTGCCGACAGCCTTGCCTCCGCCGCTGACTGCATCATAAAGTTCCTTATCCATTCTTTTTTTCATAAATCCGCCGTCAGTATGGTTTGCAGGCCGGGGGTCCAGATTTTTTGCATTAAAGCCTTTCCCGTCCCCGTTAAAACCGTGACAGGGTGTGCAATACTGCACATATATTTTTTCTCCTTCTTTCAATGAAGTTTTCATCTCTCCCTGAACGGTGCGCATAGCAATCAAGATAATCAACACAAACAAAATACTAAGTAAAATTACTTTTATAATTTTCATTTTGGCGTCTAATAAAAAGCCCGATTAATTGTCCTGAAGCTTCGGGACAATTAACCGGGCTTTAATAACCCCGCTGAAGATTTTTTCCTGCGGGGGTAAAGTAACCGTCAATTATTCGTTTATTTAATAATTTCTATTCTTTTAATATTAATCCATGCTATATTGCCGGAAGTAGTTCTGAATGTTACTTCATGGTCTTTTTCTTCCAGAGGATAACCGAACTTCTGAAATACGGACAGCAATTCTTTCTTGAATTGTTCTTTCAGCCCACCGGTCATGTTGTTTGTGAAAGGAGCATCGCCGGCTAAATCAGTACTGTCAATCGGTTTATACTTGGACATCTCTCTTTATTTCTCCCATTATATTTATTTACCGGGCGGCAGTATATCAGATTGCTAATTAAAATAAATCCTGTCCCCTATGAAAGTATTAAATAGGGGACAGGATTTTCAGTCTATCATAAAAAACATTTCAATCCGGCCAGACATAAAGCATGTCGCCGTAAGTGTCCTTTGGCAGGCGCGGCCTTGCATTTATTGAAAGCGGCGCTATCCCCTTCGGACCAAACCACTTCTGGTAAATCTGCTCATATGTCCCGTCTTTGAGCATATCCTGAAGGATAAAGCTTATCTTATCCCTCCACTTGCTTTCATTCGGCGGAACTCCGATGCCGTAAAGCCCCGGGCTGTAAATTGCCCCTCCGACTGCCTCATACTCACCGCCTAAACTGCCTGCAACAGCAGCCATTATCTGCGCATCCTGAGAATATGCATCAATCTTGCCCTGCTTCAATGCCATAAAGCCCTCTGCGCTGTTCTGGAATGAAGACATTACCGTAGCCTGTTTTGAATATTTTGCAATCTCCTGGGGCGCTGCGATGAATGCGTTTGACCCCTGGTCCACGCCTATCTTTTTTCCGCCGAGGTTTTTTATCGCCTTGAATTTGCCCTTCTTTGCATAAAATATCTTGCCTGTCCAGAAATAAGGAGGCTCTGCATAATCCATCTGCTCCTCACGGCTCCTGGTCTGGCTGATGTTTGCCAGAGAAATATCTATTGTGCCGTTTGCCAGAAATGCAATCCTTGTCTTGTTATCAACCAATACACGCTCAAGTTTCACGCCAAGTCTCTTTGCAAGCTCCTCTCCTAAGTCAACGTCAAAACCGGTCCAGTTGCCCTTGTCATCAAGGTAATTCATGGGCGGAGTTGTATTGCCGTGCCCTATGCGGACTACCCCCTTTTCCTTTACAACATCAAGGATTGATTTATCCGCCGACATTGCAAGGCCGGATAAAAAACACAGCGTCAAAAGCACTGCTAATACTGCTAAACTTAGCTTCTTCATGCCTTGAATCTCCTTTCCTTACTTTGAAATCTTACAAGAAATATCTTGTCTGTATTTTTTAAATGCAAGATTAATGCCGTTAAAATATCTTTAAAATTCAAGGGGATTTCAAGGGAAGATGGTCAACTGCTGGTCAATAATTGAACAGGGTGATTACTTTTTGAACAGTTAACATTTAATCCGACTCCTGTTTGCCGAGCTTTTCCCTGAGGGTATTTCTTGATATGCCGAGTAACTTTGCCGCCATGACCTGATTGTTTTTTGTCAGCTCAAGCGCCTTTTTAACCATAAGATGCTCAAAGTTTGCAACCGCTTCTTTATATATGTCCATCCCGCCTCTGAGCAGAAATTCGCCTGCGACATCAGCAAGCGTCTTTTCAATATCAACCGCCTTTTCACCTGAGAGTTTTATCTGTGACAGCCATTCGCAGTCTTCAGAAGCAATTACGTCCTTCTGACACAAAAGCATGCAGTGCTGTACAATGCTTTGAAGCTCTCTTACATTTCCATGCCAGTAATAGCCTTTAAATTCCTTAAGCAGTTCAGGTGACATTCCTTTTACGTCCTTGCCGAGTTCTTTGTTGTATTTCCTTATGAAATACTGAACAAGCTCTTCTATATCCTCTTTTCTTTCTCTAAGAGGCGGGATGCTTATGCTTACAACATTCAAGCGCCAATAAAGGTCGTCTCTGAACTTACCTATATTTATCAATGATTCAAGATTCTTGTTTGTGGCGGCTATTATTCTGACATCTGTCTTAATCAGCTCTTTTCCACCAAGCCGTTGCAAACATCCATCCTGAAGGACTCTCAGCAATTTTGATTGAAGTGACAGCGGCATATCCCCGATTTCATCAAGAAACATCGTGCCTCTGTCGCACTGCTCAAACTTGCCAATCTTTCTGTTTTCAGCGCCTGTAAAAGCCCCCTTCTCATATCCGAAAAGTTCGCTCTCAAGCAGGGTCTCAGGAATAGCCGCGCAATTAACCGGCAAAAACGGTTTATTGATCCTTTTACTATCGTGGTAAATAGCTCGTGCTATCAGTTCCTTGCCTGTGCCAGTCTCTCCCCTTAAAAGTACTGTAACATCACTTTCTGCTATCTGCCCTATTTTTTTGTATATCGCAAGCATTCCAGGGCTTTTGCCAATAATTCTTTCTCCTTCTTGTGCAGTTCCTTCAAATGTTACAGGAATGGTCATTTTCCCCGCCGCAATAGCTTTTTCCACAAGCGAAATTAACTGGGCATTGTCAACAGGTTTAGTGATAAAATCGTATGCGCCGTACTTCATTGCCGTTATTGCCTTTTCAGAAGTGCTGTAAGCCGTCATGATTATTACAGTGAGGTTCGGATTGTGAGACTTTAACCTCTTAAGCGTTTCAAGGCCGCCGATGTCAGGCATTGTCACATCCATGATAACAAGATTCGGGTGCTCATTGCCCGCCTTTTCAACCGCCTCATGTCCGCTAAGTGCCGTGATGACATCATAGCCGTGACTTCCAAGAATTCTCTTGAACGAGTAGCAAACCCCTTTTTCGTCATCAACAACAAGTATCTTTTCCATTACCCTATTAATTAAAGATTCTCTGTATCCCAGAAACTTCGGGACAGAGAATCTTGAAATGCAAGGAATGTAATTCTTATAACATTCGCTCGCTAACACTGTAGCAAGCTACAGGTAATACGCTCGCTGTGTCATTTTAACATAAGGCAGACGGTTGAGGGAACTGCACCGGAGTGTTCGTTATTAAAAATCCAGCGGGCTCTTCATCTCTTTTACAGTTTTGCTCGGCACGCAGTGAGTGTAAATCATAGTAGTTCTGACATCACTGTGACCGAGCAGTGTCTGGATTGTCCGTATGTCGTAATTAGCCTGAAGCAGGTGCGTGGCAAAACTGCGGCGAAAGGTGTGTGACGTAATACGCTTGGTGAGCTTCGCCCGCCTGACAGCCTCGTAAAGAGCTTCCTGTACATGCTTTTCATGCAAATGGTACCGCCGCCGCTCTTTCGTTTCCGCCACAAAGGTCAATGATTGCTGTGGAAAGAACCATTGCCAGACAAAATCCTTCGCGGCTCTCGGATATTTCCTTTCAAGTTGATCCTCAAGAAACACGCCCGCGCAGCCCGCCGCAATATCCTCATCGTGAAGTTTTTTTTATCAAAGCAAGGATTGGGGTCAGGTCTTGTTTCTTGCATTTTAGAAATTAATATAAAGGGTATCGGGATAAAAAAGAAATCCCTAAAAGCCAGAGATATGCAGACAGGCCAAAGCTTGACATGTTATTTGATGAAAGTATAATAAAAGACAAAACAAAACGGAATAAGATAGCAAAAGAAGCAATAGAGAAATATGGTTATACGCAGAAAGACGTTGCGAATTGCGTTGGGATTCATTATTCTGTAGTAAGTAGAGTGCTAAAAAGCAGCTAATGCAAGAAACAAGACCTGACCCCAAAATCACAAAATCAAATCATAATCATTAGCCTGGAGACGAATGCCCCTTCGGGGCATCGCTCAGCGCCGCATTATCCACACCATTTTACTCATCCACTATGGAACACCACACTTAATTCTTGACATATCAAGTTTTTCAACTTCTGTTCTGGACATTAGTCTAATCGCAAAAAATTACCTCTTGACAATGTAGTGATACCACATATAGTATTATAATATGCCCGATAAAAAAGCGCGGATAGTTCTTGATACGAATGTGCTTTACTCAGGACTTTATTCATCAAAGGGCGCTTCTTTTAGGGTATTACAGGCGATAGAAAACGGAAAGCTTAAAATAATTATTTCTACAACTTTGCTGTTTGAATATGAAGACGTTCTCAAAAGGAATCAGATGGCGTTAGGTTTATCAAACCACGATACAGAGAAGATATTAAATTATTTTTGTCTGGTAAGCGAACATCAAAAGATATATTTCCTGTGGCGCCCTCGTCTGTCTGACCCTAAAGATGATCATATATTGGAATTAGCCATTGCTTCAGGGACTAAGCTTATTGTGACTCACAATACGAAAGATTTCAGAGGGGCAGAGGGTTTTGGCGTAAAATCAATAACACCTAAAGAATTAATGGAGGAAATATTATGAGCGCTTTGAGTTTGAGATTGCCGGAATCAATTCATCGTCATATCAGGGAAATTGCAAAAAAAGAAAAGGTGTCTATTAACCAATTTATTTCATCGGCAGTGGCAGAGAAAATTTCTGCTTTGTTAACGGAAGACTATTTGAAGGCAAGGGCAAAAAGAGCAAAGAAAGAAGATTTCAGGAGAATATTAGCTAAGGTTCCAAGCCGTAGACCAATCCCCGGCGATGAACTATAAATTTACACTGACACATTGGTCATCCCGCTTTCGGCAGTTTTACCGTAAATACCGTCCCGGCCCCTTCTTGGCTGTTAAAAAACAACTTGCCTCCGTGCTCTTTGATTATATTATAAGCTATTGAAAGCCCGAGCCCGGTGCCGCCTGCCTTTGTTGTAAAAAACGGGTCAAAGACCTTTGACTTTATATTTGCCGGTATGCCCGTGCCTTTGTCCCAAACCATTATCTCAACAAAATTACCTTCTGACTTGCCTGAAATTCTTATCTCGCCTCCATCAGGCATTGCCTCAATGGCATTAATAACAAGGTTTAAAAAAACCTGTTCAATGAGCGCCCGGTCTGCCTTTATCGCAGGAAGATTTTCCACAATGTCCTTATGCACTATAATATTTTTGCTTTTGAGATTAAAGGTGGCAAGCGACAGGACATGTTCAATCATTGCATTTATATCAATCTCAGATGTATGCATATCCTTCTGTTTTACAAATCCGAGAAATCTTGTGAGGATATTGTCTATTTTTTCTATTTCACTGTGTATCACTTCGGCATCCTCTTTTGTCATGTCGGGCTGTTCCTTGAACGCCTGAAAAAGCATCTTAAGAGTGGTAATGGGATTTTTAAGCTCATGCGCAAGGCCGGCTGAAATCTGCCCGATGGAAGAAAGCTTCTCTGCCTGAAGCAGGTGCGTGTATGTGTATGCCTCTTCCATTTTTTTCCTTGCCGTCATCAGTTCCAGCGACAGCCTGTTAAAGCTGTACGAAAGGTATCCAATTTCATCACTGGACTGAACCTCCAGTTTCTTGTCAAATTCTCCCCTGCCGAGCCCTTTTGTAAATTCCACAAACCTGTTCAGCGGCTGTGTAATCAAACGGCTCATAAAGATTGAGGCTATTACGGCTAAGAAAATCACAAACATTATAATCGGAACAGTTATTTCCCGCGTTTTTGCAAGTGTGGATTTTAAACTGTCCTCCCTGATGCCGATATGAAGCTCTGACTTTGTGCTATTAATAACACTGACGCCCACATCGCGTATGTAGCCTTTCTCAGTTTCAAGAAGCTGGACATTAACCGCCCTGTTGTTAAGCGGATTCCATGAAAGGATCTCAGGAGGAAAACCGTCTTTAAACGTATGTGCAAACAACCGGCCGTCGGCGTCTGTGACAAATATATATTCCAGATCATTTTCCTTGCTCAGGACCTCATTCAGCGCCTGCGTTGTTTGGAACTGGTCATTCAACGGAATATAGTTTGCGATTCTTTCCGAGAGATTGCCTGCAACAGACCTTGCCTTTTTTTCAAGTTCTTCCCTGAAGGCATTGATGATGACGCCCCTTATAGAAAGTGTGATAAGGAATCCGACCATCAAAACCGATGCTGTTGTTAAAATAATTATTTTCGTTCTTAATTTCATTTCGTCAGCAAGCCGTACCTTCTTGCAAGAACCGCTATCTTGTAAAATTCCGATTCATTTATGCTGATAAAACCGAGCGGCATTTCTGTCTGATTCCAGTCAATAAGCTTGTCTTTATGTCTCCCCTCCGGCTCTAAGACCAAGAGCGCAGACCTGACGGCTTTAACCGTCTCAGCATTCAAAGCGCTGTTATATGCAATAATACTGCTTGGATAGGGTTCGGAAATTTTTAAAATCCTGATCTTTCCTTCCCTCTCAAGCCGCCTGGCAAGCACATCCTGAATTCCCCCTGCTTCGTACTCGCCGTTTAATACAACCCTGACCGTGCTCATATGTGAATCCGTATGAATAAAAGAACTCATATCCCTAACGGTTATGCCTTCATCTTCCAGCATCTTTCTCGGTATAAGGTGTCCCTGCGTTGACATCCTTGGTCCAAAAGCAAACGGCTTGCCTTTTAGATCTTTTATGCTGTGAATACCGGCTCCGGGTCTTGTAAAGATAACCGCCTGGTATCTCGGGTCGCCCTCGTTATTAACTCCGCTCACAAGATACTTAATCCCGTTTCCGTATTTTTCCCTGCCGGCTACATAATTAAGCGGGCCTATGGCTGCAAAGTGTGTAATGCCTTTGCCGAGATTATCAACCGTATCTTCATATTTTTCAGTAAATTTTATGCTGAAACGCTTTCCTGTGGCATTTTGAAGGTATTCAAGAAACGGGCTGTAAATCCTTACGTCTTCTTTGGGGTCCAGCCTGAGGTCAAACCCGAACTTCAGGGTGTTTCTCTCAATGTCGTTAACATCTGCGGAGATCTCAACCGCCCTCTTAAGAAGGCTTGCTTTTTTAGGAGTCTCCTGACGCACACAGCCGGAGAATATTAAAAAAAATAATACGGAAAAACTAAAGAAGAACCTGATGAAAAGCCTTGTAGAGATTTTAAATGGCATTATTGATTTGTCAGCGCCGCTTTTAGATATTATAAAATTACTAAATAGACAAATCAATAAGCGGGAATAAGGCAATTTTTCAATTTACATTTCATTTTTGAATGTGTACACTACTATATGCACAGGGCGGCTGTAATAATTCCGGCTCGCTTTAACTCCACCCGGTTCCCCGGCAAGCCCCTTGCCTCTCTTAAAGGAAAACCAATTATCCAATGGGTTTACGAACATGCTGCGTCTGCGAATTCAATAAATACCACCCTTGTTGCAACTGATAGCAAGCAAATCTATGATACAGTCCTGGGGTTTGGCGGAAAAGTTGTCATGACTTCTGAGAAGCACCAGTCAGGCACAGACAGGATAGCAGAGGCTGCCGGCAGTATAGACTGCGATATAGTCGTAAATGTTCAGGGGGATGAACCGTTTATCATGCCGGAGATGGTGAATGATGTTGTAAGACTTCTGTCAGATGATTCGCGCGCCTCAATCAGCACCCTCGCAAAGAAGATAACGGATCCGGAAGAAATTTTATCTCCCAATGTGGTTAAGGTTGTTTTTGACAATGAGGGTTTTGCCATGTATTTCTCACGGGCGCCAATTCCATATAACAGAGACCTCTGGAAAATTTCATCCCGACTTATTCGGGACAAATTTCAAATTTCAGATTCAACTCATCACGCATTACCCATCACGCATTACGGCTGTTACAAGCATATCGGCATATATGGCTACAGAAAAGACGTCCTGTTCAAGTTTGCTTCAATGCCGCCTGACAAACTTGAACTCACTGAAAAGCTTGAACAACTCAGGGCGCTTGCCTCAGGCATGAAAATCAAGGTAAAAGAAACCCCTTATGATACATTCGGCATTGATACGGCAGAAGACTTAAAAAAAGCAGAAAGGCGGTGGCATATCAACTAAATGGCTAAATTCATCTTTGTGACAGGCGGCGTTGTTTCTTCCCTGGGGAAAGGAATTGCATCTGCGGCAATGGGCGCCCTGCTTGAGGCCAGGGGGCTTAAGGTAACTATTCAGAAATTAGATCCCTACATCAATGTGGACCCCGGGACACTGAGTCCTTTCCAGCACGGAGAGGTTTTTGTCACGGACGACGGCGCTGAGACTGACCTGGACCTCGGACACTATGAGAGATTTACATCCTCACGCTCTTCACAGGCTAACAATTTTACGACCGGAAAGATTTATTACAGCGTTATTTCAAAGGAAAGGCGTGGTGATTATCTCGGCGACACCGTGCAGGTCGTCCCTCACATTACAGATGAGATAAAAAATGCCATAAAATCCGTATCAGGCGATTACGACATTGTCATTGTGGAAATCGGCGGAACCATCGGTGATATAGAAAGCCTTCCGTTTCTTGAGGCCATAAGGCAGTTCAGGTATGACGTAGGAAGAGATCAGGTTCTGTATGTCCATCTTACTTTAGTTCCTTATATAAAAACTTCGGGCGAACTTAAATCCAAGCCGACCCAGCACAGCGTAAAGGAGCTGCGGGAGATAGGTATCCAGCCTGACATACTCCTTTGCCGGACAGACAGATTACTGCCTCCGGAGGTCAAAAGGAAAATAGCCCTCCACTGCAATCTTGATATAGATGCGGTCATCACTGCAAGGGACGTTGACACTATTTATGAAGTTCCCCTTGCCTTAAGGCAGGAAGGTCTTGACGATTTAATTGCCAAAAAGCTTTTGCCCATATCAGTCCCACCTGACCTTAATAAATGGTCAGAGGTCGTTAGAAAAATCAAAGAGCCTGATGATACTGTAACAGTTGCGATAGTGGGAAAGTATGTGGGACTTAAGGACTCTTATAAAAGTCTGATTGAGGCGCTTATTCACGGCGGCATTGCCAATGAGGTTGGTGTTGACATACAGTGGATTAACGCCGAGGAAATAGAAAAACACGGCGCCGATAAGTATCTCCTGGATGTTGACAGCATCCTTGTCCCGGGCGGTTTTGGAGAGAGGGGGATTGAAGGAAAGATTGAAGCAATAAGGCTTGCCAGGGAGAAGAAGATCCCGTTTTTAGGTATTTGCCTCGGCATGCAGTGCGCAGTAATAGAGTTTGCACGTAATGTCTGCGGCATGAAAGGCTCAAACAGCTCTGAATTTGATGAGAATACCCCCTACCCGGTGATTTATCTTATGTCAGAGTGGTATGACTTCAGAAAAATGGCAATAGAAAAAAGAGACGTCACCTCTGAAAAAGGCGGGAGCATGAGGCTCGGCGCTTATCCTTGCGTGATTTCAAAAGACTCATTTGCGCATGACGCTTACAGAATGGCAGAGATCTCCGAGAGGCACAGACACAGATATGAATTTAATAATGCGTTCAGAGAAAATCTCACAGGGAAAGGTTTGAAAATAAGCGGCGCTAGTCCTGACAATCAGCTTGTTGAGATAGTTGAAATAAAGGAGCATCCATGGTTTTTAGGATGCCAATTCCATCCTGAATTCAAATCAAGACCTTTAGAGCCGCACCCTGTGTTCAAGGCTTTTGTCGGGGCAGCGTACAGGGAAAAGAAATTGCTTTTCACGCACACTAAGAAATGGGAAATGAAAAATGAAAAATAAGAAATTAAATGACACTTCTCAGTTCTTAGTGCTTAGTTATCACTTCTCATTTCTCAGTGTAATGCTCCAAAAGCTTTTTGCTATTGTTTTTTGTCATTCCCGTGAAAACGGGAATCCAGACACATGTTTTTACTGGATTCCTGCTTTCGCAGGAATGACAGCGAATTTAGGAACGTCACACAAGTTCTCAGTTCCTATTTCTCAGTTCTCAGTTCTTATTTCTTATTTACTACAGGAGGTATTATGAGTAAAATTTCCGAGATTTTTGCAAGAGAGATTTTAGACAGCAGGGGAAATCCAACGCTTGAAGTTGATGTCTTTCTTGAAAGCGGCGCAGGCGGAAGGGCTGCAGTTCCATCAGGCGCATCAACCGGTCAGAGGGAAGCCGTTGAACTAAGAGACAATGGAAAACGTTATGGAGGCAAAGGGGTAAAAAAAGCCATAAGGAACATCAAAGAGAAAATTACCCCGCGGCTTAAGGGCATAGATGCAGGCAGACAGACATATATTGATAACCTGATGATTTCGCTTGACGGCACTGAAAATAAAGGCCGGCTCGGCGCAAATGCAATACTCGGCGTTTCACTGGCTGCAGCAAAAGCCGCTGCCGCAGAGGTTAAGATGCCGCTTTACAGATACATCGGAGGCGTTAATGCAAAAGAACTGCCGGTCCCTATGATGAATATTTTAAACGGCGGCGCCCATGCCGACAATAATCTTGATATACAGGAATTTATGATAATGCCGGCCGGAGCTCCCAATTTTCATGAGGCAATAAGGATGGGCGCTGAGGTCTTTCACAGTTTAAAAAGCGTATTAAAGAAAAAGGGGTTAAGCGTTTCAGTCGGCGATGAAGGCGGCTTTGCCCCAAACCTTAAGTCAAACGAGGAGGCGCTTTCCCTTATAATTGACGCAATAAAAAAGGCAGGCTATACTGCCGGCAAAGATGTCTATCTGGCCCTGGATGTTGCGGCATCAGAGCTGTACGAGAAGGGTAAATATAGTTTTGAAGGTAAAATGATTGATTCGGGCCGGATGATAGATTATTACGAATCGCTTATAAAAAAATATCCCGTGATTTCAATTGAAGACGGGCTTTCAGAAAATGACTGGGAAGGCTGGCGGGCCATGACTGAAAGGCTCGGTAAAAAACTCCAGATAGTCGGGGACGACGCATTTGTGACTAACCCGAAAATTCTCAGCGAAGGGATACAAAAGGGAATTGCAAATTCTATTTTGATAAAGCTAAACCAGATAGGAACACTTACGGAAACCCTTGAAACTATCTGCATTGCAAAGACAGCCGGTTATACTGCAGTTGTTTCCCACAGGTCCGGCGAAACAGAAGACACGACCCTTGCCGACCTTGCCGTGGCATGCAATGCAGGACAGATTAAGACAGGCTCCTTGTGCCGCACCGACAGGGTGGCAAAATATAACAGACTGCTGAGGATTGAAGAAGAGCTTGGAGGGACGGCTGTTTATAAAGGGAAGAAAGTGTTCTATAATATAAAAAGATAACAGGGTTCATGGATTCCAGGGTTCAAGTGAATCATAGTTATCAGTTATTCGTTTTCCGAATAACTAATAATTTACAAACGAATTTCGTAGGCTGCTTTAACACTTAGCCGCTTGAACCCTTGACCCCTTTTAAAAAATTATTATGCGGAATACACGGCGACAGCAGGTAAGTCAATCAAAAAAGATAAGGCAAATTGTTTTGGTTACGGTAGGAATACTTTGTTTTATCTATCTGACCCTGAGTATTATTTTCGGTGAAAACGGACTTTTGAAATATATGCGGCTTAAATCCGACATGTCCGGACTCAAGGCTGAAATCAACACAATAAAAAACCAGAATACAGAGATAAGGAAACAAATAGAAACATTTAAAAATGATCCTAATGTAGTGGAAGACCTCGCCAGGGGACAGGGACTCACTAAAAAAGGAGAATTGATTTTTAAATACGACGATGAGCAGTAGCCCTCTTTATGTTTCCTTTCTCTGGCATATGCACCAGCCTTATTACAAAAACCCGTTCACAGGGGTTTACCGCCTGCCGTGGGTAAGACTGCACGGCATAAAAGATTATTATGACATGGCCGCCATCCTGGAGGACTTTCCCGCCGTACACCAGACATTCAACCTGGTTCCGTCGCTGATAGAACAGATTTTAGATTATACGGAGGGCGGCGCTTCAGACAATTTCCTTGAAATAAGCAAGGTGCCTGCAGAGGCCCTTACAGAGTCGCAAAGGACCACTATGCTCTCTGATTTCTTCTTCGCTAACTGGGAAAACATGATAGCCCCCCTGCCGCGGTATTACGAACTGCTTTCTAAAAGAGGTAGAACAATCTCAAAGGATGAATTTAAAAAAGTCATGAGGTATTTTTCAACACAGGATTTCCTGGACCTTCAGGTGCTCTTTAACCTCTGCTGGTTTGACCCCATATTCATGGAGAAGCAGCCGTTCCTGAAAGAACTTGCCGGTAAAGGCAGAAACTTCACCGAAGAAGAAAAAGAACTTCTCCTAAAAATGCAGGTTGACATGTTGAAACTCATAATCCCGGAATACAAAAGAATGCACGGCAAAGGGCAGATTGAAATATCAACATCCCCCTTTTATCATCCGATACTGCCTCTTCTTTATAATACAAATTCCGCCAAGGTGGCCATGCCTGACATTAAACTTCCTCAGTTTGTCTTTTCGCATCCGGAGGACGCGGCAGCGCAGGTCAAAATGGCAGTTGAGTATTTTGAAAAGATTTTTGGATTTAAGCCTGAAGGCCTGTGGCCGTCAGAAGGCTCGGTCAGCCCGGATATCCTCAAGACAATAAAAAACGAAGGGATCAAATGGATTGCAACCGACGAAGGAATCCTTGCCGCATCCCTCGGAATTCATCTAAGGGATATTTCAGGCATGGTAAAGGAACCTCAGAAACTTTATAAGCCTTACACTGTAGGAGACGGCTTATCAATAATCTTCAGGGACCACACACTGTCAGACCTTATCGGTTTTGTTTATTCAGGGTGGGATGCAAGAAAGGCGGCAGATAACTTTATTGACAGGCTGTACAAAATAAAAAATTCCCTGCCAAAAGACAGGCCTTTTCTTGTCTCAGTAATACTTGACGGGGAAAACGCCTGGGAATATTACAGAAATGACGGCAGGGATTTTCTTTTCTGTCTTTATGAAAGTTTAAGCAGGGCAGACGGGATTAAGACTGTAACCGTGTCAGAGTATTTAAGGGAACACCCGCCTCACACACAAATAAACAGCCTTTTTTCAGGATCCTGGATTTACAGCAATTTTGCCATCTGGATCGGGCACGAAGAGGATAATCTTGCATGGGATGCGCTTTATGAAGCCAGAGAGTCCCTTGCTGCGCACCAGCAATTGCATCCGGAGGCTGACCTGAAAGAGGCCTGGCAGGCTATATACATTGCAGAGGGCAGCGACTGGTGCTGGTGGTACGGCGATGAGCATGTAACAGAGACTCAGGAGGAGTTTGATGAGCTTTTCAGAGCCAATTTAATGAAGGTCTACAAGCTTATCGGCAAGGAAATTCCTCCAAAACTCAGCATCCCTATCCTGAGGGAAGACAGAAGCGTCAAACCGACTGTTGCAATCAGGGGTTTTATAACGCCTAAGATAGACGGAGAGATAACAAGTTATTACGAGTGGCTTCATTCAGCTTACATGGAAACAAAAAAAATAGGCGGGACCATGCACAGGGCCGAGGCCTTCATTTCCAACATCTTTTACGGGTTTGATTTAAACAACCTCTATCTGAGGACTGATGCGGCAAACTCTTTAATTGAAATTTCAAAGGGAATAACTTTTTCCTTCCACTTCCTCAAACCTGTACAAACCAGACTGGATGTCATCGTGACCGATAAAATCAAGGCAGTATTCTTCAATAGAGTTCAAAACGAGTGGAAACAACTTCAGGAATTGGAAACTGCAGCAATAAATGATATTATGGAAATAGCATTGCCTTTTGCACTGCTCGGCGCAAAGGAGGGCGATGAGGTGGCATTCATCCTCTCGGTTTTGAAAGACGGGAGCGAACTTGAAAGATGGCCGTGTAGGGGATGCATTGCGCTGGAAGTTCCGGGCTCAAGATTTGAGGCAATGATGTGGCAGTGATAAGGGGGCAATATGTATGAACTTTCGGTAGAATCGCAATTCTCTGCTGCGCACCAGCTCAGGGGATATAAAGGGAAATGTGAAAACCTGCACGGCCACAACTGGCGGGTGCAGATATCCGTGTCTGCGGAGAAACTTAATGAAATCGGGCTGGCAATTGATTTTCATGAATTAAAAAACATAGTTATTGAAACGCTGGCAATGCTGGACCATGTAAATCTGAACAATACTTTCCCGTTTACGGAAATCAATCCGTCTTCTGAAAATATTGCGAAATGGATATATGAGTCAATCAGGAAAAAATTAAATAATGATTATGTCAAACTCTCTGCAGTAACGGTATGGGAGGCGGAAACGGCGTCAGCGACGTATTTTGAGTAAAATTTTATATACTGCACCAATCACTGCTTCTCTTTAAGCTGTATTGACACGGTATAAGGCACAAGGACTTCTCCGCCCTGCCCGTCGCTCACTGACACAACTACGCTGTGCTGTCCCTTATCCTCAGGGCTTATATTCCAGCTTATAATTCCGCCTGAATCTATCGTCATTCCCTTAGGCCCCTGTCTAATGCTGTATGCGAGCGCATCCCCGTCAGGGTCTGTCGCATTAATTTTTGCGGTGTAGAAAGAGTTTGAAATATTTGCCTTTATGTTTGAGGAAACCACAGGCAGAGAATTTACAACAACGGCATATAAGGTTATGGCCTGACCATTCTGCTCTCCGTCGGAAGGAGTTATTACAACTGAGACCTTATCGCCCCTCTTAATTGCCGCGCCCCTGAACATGTCAGAAGTTTCGCCAAACACTGTCTCGCCATTCACAAACCATTTATATGAGAGGCTTACTTCGTCATCATCACCATCTAAAGTCTTGACCTCGGTCTGAATGTTGTCGTCCTTCTTAGGGGACTGCGGTATGAGTTTTGCAGACTGAATCTGCGGGATGCTGTTTGCAATGATCAGGGGCTCTGAAGTAAATTCTCCTGCTCCCTTCACCAAAACTATCACCTGAACATTGTCTCTCTTTTTTAGTCCCGGATATTTTAATATACTCCCCTTTACTCCCTCTGTCACCAGGCCGTTTACAGTCCATTTAAAGCTTAAGTCCTGAGGATCCGCTCCCCTTACCGATACAGTAATGACACTGCCTCTTTTTGCATCAGGGGGAGACAGCTCAATCTTATAAATGCCTGTCTTTTGCGGCTCCGAAAAAGAAGAAATCCCCTTTTCTTCTTTTTTACCACAGGCAACAAACAGAAAGACAACCGTCAAGACAGCTACAAAATAGAAGTCAAGCCTTGCGCTTTGTTTTATCTTCATACCCAATATTTCACTTCGTGTTTTTCACTTCTCACTTTATATCACGGTCCCCCGGTTCTCCAGCCGACAATCCCGCTCTTAAGGGCAAACGGCGTTGTCGCCTCCAACTGTAAAATGGCGCCTGTGCTCTGTTGTATAAAAGCCATAGCGCCGGACTGCTCGCCTGACGTCACTGAAAAACCGACAGATGACGGCACGCCCTTGCCGAGATATACATCCCTGAGAACCGTAGTTCCGCTTAAGCCTATAACAGACGAGGTATAAGCAGTTCCTGTCTTATAATATGCGGCATACAGATAGCTGTTTCCGCCAATATAACACACATCACTGGAAGGCGCATATGTTGTCCAGAAGGTTATGCCTCCCAGCACTCCGGGTTTATACAGCGACCTTTCGCCGGCACGCGAGAAGTCCAGATACCAGCCGTTTTTACTGGCGTCATCCAGCGCCGTCTCAAGTCCGCTGAATGTACTTGCCTCAGTCGTGCCTGTCACAACTGCGCTGGTTGAGACCTGCACATTTGTCGCATTAAACAAAGTGCTCTTTAATATCGGATCATACTGGCTTGCGCAGGTGGCATTTGTCCACGGCTGACACTTATCCTTGATGCCGTAAAAGCTCCAGCTTTCAGTGCCGTCAAGGGTGTTATCATCAACATCAAAAAATCTGCCTGTGCCGAAATAAACCCATAGATTGGCCTTGTCGTCAAGGCTTGCCGCCGAGGCGGAAGTTATCGGCTGTGCCGCATTGTAGAGCGTGGAGAGGTTCCAGTTAGACACATCGGAATCGCCTAAATTTGTTACAATCCTGTACATTTTCCCTTTCCAGTTTGAACTTGTGCATGTCGCGCCTGTCTGACAGTAGGTATCTCCCATGTATATGACATCAACCTTATCGTTCAGGTTCACATCAACTGTTATGGGGTCTGCCATAAAAGAATAATTCTCAGTCAAAGTAAAGATCCTTGATACTTCGCCTGTAAAGAGATTTACAATATAAATGTTTGCATACCTGTCGCTTGCGCCTTTATACGAGTCCGTGCCTGCATCAGGACCCGAGCCCATCACCGCATACCATGTGCCGGCAGCAGACACACCCGCACCGACCCTGAGCACAGCCGGGTAAACCGTTGTGAGTCCCAGGTCATAGTTGCCGCTTGGATATGAGCTTGAAGTAACAGGGAGCGTCCACAGCAAAACAGGGTTTAAGGGATCTGTTATATCCAGCGCAAAATACGCCGAGCGGAAGGTCCTCTGAGCCGTCCATGTGGAATCCTGAAAAGCAATGTCCCTTCCCCCAAAACGCATGCCTCCAATAAGAACAGTCCCCCAGCCATAGGGATGAAGGCAGCCTGAAGCGCTTTTGCTTACACTGCATACAAGCTCCTCCGTAAAAATCCTCGCATCAACCACCTTGGGCTTAAGATCAACATAATAGACATGCGTATAATCATTAGAAGTGAGCCACTTCAGATGCGGCAGCAGGCTCTGCGGTATAAACCCCCATAATTCATCCCCGATTCCATAGCTTGATGAATCAGAAAAAGTGCCGCCGGAATAATTCTTCCAGAATTTCAGATTGGCTGCATCATAAAACCCGCCGTTAAAGGCGTGAAGTATGCCGTCGTTGGCGCCGGCATATATGACATGCCTCCGGTTTTTGTGATTACTGACAAACTGCGCATACGTTGAGTCGCTGTAAAGAAGCGAATAATTTTCAGAAGGACGCGCAACTGCCACAGGAGTTGAATAAACTATATCGCCGAGTTTCCAGACCTTGACGCCCTCGCCTGTATCAGAGGTATCACCGTCGCCATTGAGGTCTACGCTGATCTTTCTGGGTCTGTAATCATATGTAGTAGAATTCACTACCGGGTCATCTTCACCGCTGATATATCTTATTATCGCCTCTGCCTCGTCATTTGACGCCGCCCGCAGGAACGGCTTGAGTGTAGATTTATAGGAAGTTGAAAAATCTATCATGCTTGTGCCGTCAACTGTTGTTTTGATGCTTCTGGGGTTTGAAGACAGGTCCCTGGACCACAGTATCCTGCCTCCTTCCCAGATTTTTTTCATGTCATCAAACTCAATGGTTGTATATGTGCCTGTCGGGTTCCCGGTTGTGTCGTCAACAGTGCCGGGGTAAAGCTTAATCCTCGTCCTGTTAGGCACAACCGAATCGTCATAATACATCAGTACGATTTTATCCGTGGACGTACAGCCGGCAGGGTCCCCGCTGCCATAGCAGAGCCTCTTGTCTTCATCAGTGTCCTCGCGCATGTTCCCGTATTTGTCAACAAAGAGTCCGTGCAGATATCCAATCCATTTTATCTCCGTCCCGCCCTCTATCTTGCTCGGCAGGAAGTACGCCTGATAAACCGCGCCCTCGCCTTCTCCTGTGGTTGCAAGCACGGATGCAGACGTGCCTGATGCCGTCCTTCTCAGAATATCGGTCAAGGCCCTGGTGAGCTCGCTTTCAAGCGCTGTTCCTTCCTGAGCCTCAAAATATGTGTCAGGTACACCGTCTTTATCCCGGTCCCATTCAGAGCAGTAGGCATTCGCAGACGATGTCCCGCATGTGCTGTCGGTGTACGGCTTGCCGTCTCCGTTATAATCATCAAACCCTCCGTATTTAGCCGCCTTCTGAAGCAGTGCCCTGCCTATAGGAGAGTCGTCAAAGGCATATACTGTATATGTAGTGATGTTCTGGTCGCCTGTGATATCGCTTCTGATATCATTGACATGCGAATAAAAAGATACTGCCTCCAGATAATAGGTCCCTGACATGCTGTTGGCCATTGTGTCCCACTGGCTTGAGTATCCTTCATTTGCCGCAATGCTGTCCATATAGGTCCTGACTGAAAAATTGCTGTCTGAAATCGTAGACCCCCAATATGACCCCGGGATATTGCGGTCCTGAGTTGATTCTCCGTCTGTTAAAAACAATACAAAATTATCCTGACAGCTTATGCCTCCTTCCATAGGGTCAAAAGCCGTGCTGTAATTGCCGCTGCCGTACGCCTTATTGCCATTCTGGAAAAATCTTACTGCCTCATACATGCTTTCGCCGAGAGGCGTCCAGGTGCTGGGGTCTGTGTTTGATATATCCGTAATAAGACTGGTAAGGTCCGTGCCGACTTTTTTTGCCACATAACCGCCTTCATCGGTGTTAAAGAACATCAATCCGAATCTCATCTGGTCTATGTTGTCATGTAGCAAGCCTGTCGGGACAGTGGCGCCGACCTGCACTCTCACATTATATGTGCTTCCGCTTGTACAGCTTGAGCTTGAACACACCCTTATCTGCTCATAGCTTGCCCCGCTGGATACTTTATAATATTGGGTATTAATCTTTTTCCAGTAATCCCGGTTCGGGTTTTCAGCGGCGATTAGATAGTTGACCTGAGTCTGAGAGCGCGGGGTTGCCTTGCCTCCGACAAGGACCTTTCTTACAACATCCACCCTCCTCATAGCAACCCAGTTCAGGAAGTTGCCGCTCCATGTGCCTGCGGCATCCGCATAGAAAAAGCCTCCGCCGGTGGAATCATAACTGTATTGCGACGACGAATTAAAATATCCGTAATAGGCGGCGTTTGAAATATAGCTGTCATCTGCATTTGAACTGCTCCCGCCTTTGCCCGGGGTTTTATATGCAAATTCATACATACTGCCTGAATTGTCAACAACCAAAAGCACATTCGGCTTTACTCCTGACAGTTGTATAAACGGCGGGTATGCGGTGTAGTCATCAATCACAGGCACGCAGCTTGCAGAGCCTGTCACATCCAATGAGAATGTCTGCGTCCTGGAGACGCCGTTATTATCTGTAAGCTTGACCGTAAATGTTGAGGAGCCTGAAGTTGTAGGAGTTCCTGATATCGTTGTAGAAGGAGAACCCGAGGCGCTTAAAGAAAGTCCTGCCGGCAGGCTGCCGGCTGATAATCCCCATGAATACGGCTGGGCGCCGCCGCTTCCGGTTAATGTGGCTGAGTAACTTGTGCATACAGTTGTAGATAAAGGGCTGAGGTCCACCGTATCAATTGCAAGGTCGCTTAAACGAATAGTAAGTGTAAATGCCTTTGAGGTGTTGTCAGTGCCGTTTGTTAAATAAACCGTGAAGGAATAGGCGCCTCCTGATGTAGGAGTCCCAGAAAGTGTGGTAGACGGTGTTCCTGAAGATGCCAGTGTAAGTCCCGGGGGCAGTCCGTCAGATACCGACCAAGTGTATGTCCCGATCCCTGAACCTGTTATCGTGGTGGAATATGCCGTGCCTTCGGTTCCGTCTGTAAGCGGCGATGTAGTAGTAATCTGAATGGCGCTTGCAATATCCACTGTAAATTCCTGATCATCAGTATTAGGGATGGGGCTGTTGCTGTCTGTTACCCTCACTGTAAATGTATATGTGCCAGCAGTTGTAGGCGTTCCTGAAATAGTGGTAGAGGGGGTGCCGGAAGCGCCTAAAGAAAGCCCTGCAGGCAGACTGCCTGACGATATGGACCACGTATATGAACCTGAGCCGCCGGTTGCAGTTATAGAAGTTGTTGTATAAAGTGTATCTTTAATTCCATCGGGCAGACTTGTTGTTGTAATAGTAAGTGTAGGCGGAGAATTTATTGTAATGCTGTACCAGCCGGATTTAGTAGAGCTGCAGCCGCTGCGTTCCACCTGAAATTTCATCTTATATGTGCCGGTAGTAGTCGGTGTTCCGGAGATGGTAAAAATACTGTCATTCGTTCCACTTGTTGATGTTGTCAGTCCGGGAGGCAGGCTGCCGGACGGCTGGGACCATGTATATGAGCCGCTGCCGCAGCTTCCGCCAGCGGTTATTGTGTCGCTGTATGAGCTTCCCTGTGTGCCTGACGTGAGGGCCACAGCATTGCTCTGACTTGAACCGCCCGAAGGCGTCATTGTGGGAGAGGCGGCCCATATGTTACTGCCTGCAAAAAACATCAAACCAAGACAGATAACCAGAAGGATTAATAACGTTTTAATAATGTGTCTTATCGTTTTCAATTTCTTAATGCCTCCTTCTGAATATTTTTATCTCTGTAATCTCCCCTTTGTCCATTTTGTAGAGAATCTCATCCACCCCTTTCAGTATTTTCAAGTCTTTAGTCAGAATTTCGTCAGAAATATCCTTCATAATTACAGAATCGGATACATAGTGCCTCCTGCCGTCAATGCCGATGGAATTCTCATGCACACTCGTAACACTCCCTTTTTTCCATTCATCCTTGCCTGTTGACTTGGGAAATACAGGCAAAGCCAATGCAAGCAATATTGTACTCATAATCACAATGTTAACAATTTTCTTATCCATTCCCGCCTCCTTCGGCATTCTTACAAAATGCAATTTCACACGCCTATTTAGTAACATATCTATATACTGCATATACGGAATTCTCCGATCCGACACTGCCCTGTCCGACAGAAGTCACTGCATAATAAATGCTCGCGCCCCCTCCGGAAGCGCTCTTGCCAAGCCCCTCATAACCTGATGCAAACTCTACTGCGCTGCCTGCAGAAAAAGCGGCATAAAGGTAATCAACATCTATGGAAACCGTAATTGCTGAAGAGCCGCTTCCCATGGTAAATTGTATATCCGGGGCAGGATTTGTGCAAGTCGGAGACGATACAGGACAATCACCGCTGTCTCCGCCGTTAATCTCATCCAGAAAATCGCTGCTGTCCTGAACCAGCGAAGAATAATTTGAGTCAACACTGCTGTAAAAAGCCGTGTTATCAATGATAGCGGCGCATATATATGCGCCGCTGTCTGCGCCGGCAAAATTGATCTCTTTTACTCTCTGATTACCGGCAATTATAACATTTGTCGTAGATGTTGAGAGCGCTGCTATGCCGACCACAGTTGCCACAAGCAAAAGCAAAAGGCTCACAATAAGGACAATGCCTTTTTCATTTTCTACTGTCAATCGTGACCTGTGACCTGCTGCCTGTTTCTTCATATCGGATTCCTCAGCGATAGTTCCATCGTCCACACCCTTCTCCTGAATTTATCCGTGTCAAGCGTTGTGTTGCCTTCAATGACAATTCCGGTAGAATAGTACGGTTTTGTGGACGGCTCAAGCGTCTGGTCTTCATTTGCAGTGCGCGCAAGGAGACTCACCCTGAGCCGGTCCGTCTTGCCGTCTCCGTCCTGATCTACGGCTGCAACCTGAAAATCCTCAATGTTATTGGCGACTATTTCAGTGCCTCTGCTTGTTGAAACCCTCTGCAGATCGCTTCCGCTGATTTGATATGTAACGCTCTCAACAAGATATATAAACCTGCCGATAGGAAACGGCTTATTTATTCCCCTGTCAAGGGTCAAGGCATATAAAGACGAGCAATTCCCATCCTGCAGGGTGCAGTTGTTTATCTGAGCAAAATCCAGCCCGTCAAGGCTCAGGTATCTCCTGTCGGTTAAATTAAAATAAGTTGTGCCTGTGTAGCTTATACTGATGGTTGTGCCTCCTATAACGGCATCTGCACCATAAAGAGTTGCAATACTTTTGAACCCTGCAAGAAGGGTAATAGTATCGCTGTTGTTCGGTCCTGCCGCATCACTTATAGTGACCGCTCCGGTGCTGCCGTTTATGGAAGGATTCTCAGCAGCCGGATATCCGAAACCGGCATTTCTTACATCATTGGCAATCATGTCAAAAGCAATTTTTGAAGATACCTGTGTCTCTGCCAGTTGATCCTGAGATACAAACGAACGCTGCTGAACTATAAAAGACGTGTAAACCGCCGCAGTCGCAAGGGCCGTTATGACAAGCGCAAGCAATAATTCAGTTAAGGTAAACCCACTCTTAGAACCCAGGGACCAGAGCCCAGAACCCCGACTGTTTTTCCGTGTTCTGTAATCTGTGCTCTGTAATCTGTGTTCTGTAATCTGTATTTTCATGACCTCACCTTCACCCCTGTCATTATTATTGAATGTGCGGCTCCTTTTGCGGTCCAACTTATAGTAACCGTAAGGGTCTTCATGTTCGTTGCAGGGCTGCTGTCCGTCACTGACCAGGTCCTCGTATAAATCTGCGGACCTGTAGTTTGTCCGCGCTCATCTGTGATATTGGCGCTGCCCACACCCACCGCCAGCCCGTCTGACACATCCGTAGAGTCCGGGTGGTTACCCGACAGCAGGGCATTATCAGTGGTTAACGACGTATACTCAAGGGTTCTGAGTTTTTCAAGCATATCCTGTCCAAGCGTTGTTGAAACAGCCATTTCCCTGCCAAACATTCCCCCGCTTATTGACGTTACCTGCATTAAGGCGACACCCAGCAGTCCGATTGAAAGAATTGTCAGCGCTATTAAAACCTCAATTAAAGTAAGACCTTTTTGTCCGTGAACTGTGAACTGTGAACCGTGAACTGTTTTCATCTTATCTCCGTCCATGTCGTAACTGTTGAGTTGTCTTTGTCTCCATTCCATTTCCACATATTCATACTGCCTGAGGTATTGCTTATCTGCACACTATAACTATACCCGCGGCTTGTCTGCTGCATATAAATCAGCCCTGTAGTTTCTGCCGCTCCGTTGGCTGTAAAACTGATAAATGATGCACCGCTATCTAATCCTATGCCTGATGTTGAAATTGCAGCACCGTCAGGCCTGTTGGGCGGAGTAGTTCCGCTCCCATAGCCAAAGACGATGTTGTCCCCGCAATTGTTCAGGTTCACTACCCTCACACAGTCAGGCACGCCGTCTCCGTCAGCGTCTGTATCTCCTTCAGGCAGCCTGTCGCCGTCAGCATCTTTGCAAAAGCCGAACGTATCATTATTCGCGGTGGTAAGCGCATCATCCCCGTCAGCGTCAAAACCGATAAGATATCTTCCGTTTAAAGTATCAAATACTATCAAATATGCCCTATTTTCATTTATCGCCATAGCCCTTGCAAGCCTCATATTCTGAAACAATTCTGTTGCGCACGACCTCAAGTTATAATTTGACTTGAATCTTCCGATCTGGGGGGCTGTAAAAAGAGCTATTATTGCAATTATAGCAACAGCGACTATGAGTTCAATTAATGTCACACCTCTGCTTCCTGTGATAGTCCTTCTGTATCCCCTCACTGCCGTCAGCATTCTCAACTCTCCCTCCATTACCTAAATATGCAAAAAAACTGCCAATAACAAATAGCCTGATTTTACAATGAGATAGTTAAAATTTTAATGCCTCTCTATGTAATGGATTACATATTTATTATGTAATCCATTACATAATTATATCATTAAGATGTCCGGTTCAAAAACAAGTATAATTTTTTATATTGTATAATACAGGTTATGGACACCGGATTATTAGCTTCTGATGCAGTTGAACAAGCCCTAAAAAGCGGCTGCGACGCAGCCGAGGTTTTTATAAAAACCTCCAAAAGACTGTCTGTTGAGGTCAAGTATAAAGCTGTTGAGGCGCTTGAGGCCGCCAATGACTGCGGCATTGCGGTTAGGGTTTTAAAAAACAGGAAACTCGGTTTTTCATATATAACAAAGCCCGAAGAACTCAGGCAGGCGGTGGAAAAGGCAGTTGAAGGGACTTTGTGGACAGAGGCAGACCAATATAATGAAATTCCAAATCCCCCCCATCCCCCCTTTGACAAAGGGGGGATGGGGGGGATTTTAGTGCTGGACAAAGAAATTGAAAACATCAGCGAAGAAGATGCCATAAAAAAGGCTTTTATTCTGGAAGAAGGCGCTGTAAATTTTGATAAGAGGATAAAAAAGGTAAGAAACGCAATGGCGATTTTCAGCGTTTCCACCACTGCAATATATAATTCCAAAGGCATAAACATTTCATACAAAACAAGTGCTGCAACAGCCCATATTCTGGCGCTGGCAAGCGACGGGCAGGACAATCAGCTCGGCGGGGATTTTGCAGTCAGCAGAAGACTGAGTGATATAGATTTCACATCAACCGGCGCAAATGCGTCAAAAATGGCAATAAGCTTTTTAGGCGCAAGGAAGATTTCACCTGTCAAGGCGCCTGTTATACTTGATTCATCAACTGCATTTAACTTTCTCGGCATTTTAAGCGCATCCTTATCCGCAGACGCCGTGCAGAAAAAAAGGTCTTTTCTTGCAGGCAAAATCGGAGAGCAAATCATAAGCCCTCTCATCAATGTGATTGACAATGCCCTTATGCCGTGGGGAATCGGCACTAAGCCTGTTGATGATGAAGGCATGCCCGGCTCAAAAAAGACCCTTATCTCCGAAGGCAGGCTCACCGCCTTTATTCATAATACCTATACCGCAAAAAAAGACGGCGTCGCATCAACCGGAAATGCCGTAAGGGGAAGTTTTAAAAGCCTGCCCGGCGTGGATGTGACTAATTTGTATATAGAACCGTACAAAAAAGTTAGGATTCAAGGATTCAAGGATTTAAGGGGTCAAGTAATTTTTCACTCGAATCCCCGAACCTTTGAACCCTCAAACCCTTTAATAAAGTCGCTATCAAAAGGTCTCCTCGTTCTTGATGCAATGGGCGTGCATACTGCAAATCCGATTTCAGGTGATTTTTCAATAGGCATCTCAGGACTCTGGATTGAAAACGGCTCGGCAGTGTATCCGGTAAAAGAGGCGCTTATTTCAGGCAATATCCTTGAATTGTTTAAAAAAGTAGAAGAAGTTGGAAGCGACCTCAGATTCTACGGCAACATCGGCTCCCCAAGCCTTTTGATAGGGGAAATGGATATAAGCGCATGAAATAAAGAAGGCGCTGAGTGACAAAGGCAAAAAGTTTCTGCCTTTGTGCCGTTGTTCTGCTGTCACTCTGTGCCTTTGTCCCTTTGTGCCTTTTTATCTTTGTTGTTATTAAAAATAGATTTTTTAACGCTGCTTGCGCCATCTTTAAAACGTTTATATAATTTTCTTGCCCAGACAAACTCTGTCGCAAGAATAGCCAGACCAATTGGAATCACTACAGTAGCAGGCCCCGGCAAAACAATCATAGCAACTCCGATAAACAGCACCGTAAATCCAACCACAATCCTGACAACCCGTTTTGCCTGCTGAATGGTTGTTATCGTATGCTTTTTATCTTCATTTATCTGCATGTTTATATTAGTAGTGTCCGGAAAAAATTCTTCAATTCCTATAGCTGTCATTCCCGCGTAGGCGGGAATCCAGGATTATAAAATTCTAGTTCCCCATTTTCATGAGGACGACGTCTGGATTCCGCATTCCCGATGTATCGGGACGGAATGACGAAAATTAAGGTAACCCTGTACCAAAAGCACAGAGAGTTTTCGCAAATTTCTTAAAGTTTTAAAGGCATGTATGCTGTTATTGTCAAGTCTTTATTTACAACACACCCCCGTACCCCTCTTTTTAGAGGGGAAACCAACCTTCATCCCTCATCCTTCAACCTTTTCTATTTCTCTGCTTTTTTCAAAAACGGAGTTACAAGGTCTATGGGCAGCGGGAACAAAATTGTTGAATTCTTCTCTGCCGCCACCTCTGTCAGCGTCTGAAGGTATCTTAATTGCAAAGCCATAGGCGTACTGCCTATTATCACTGCTGCATCAGCGAGTTTCTGGGACGCCTGAAACTCTCCCTCTGCATGAATTATCTTTGCCCTTCTTTCCCTTTCAGCTTCCGCCTGCCTTGCGATGGCCCTCTGCATCTCGGCAGGGAGGTCAACATTTTTTACCTCAACCGCCGTAACCTTAATACCCCACGGCTCTGTCTGCTGGTCTATGATTTTCTGAAGTTCCATATTTAATTCATCCCGCTTGGCAAGGAGGTCGTCAAGCTGGCTCTGTCCGAGAACGCTCCTCAACGTTGTCTGCGCTATCTGGGATGTTGCATAATCAAAAGACTCTACTTCTGTTATTGCCTTTGTAGGGTCAATAACCCTGTAATACATAACTGCGTTTACCTTTACAGTAACATTGTCTCTCGTAATTATATCCTGCGGAGGCACATCCAGCGTCACAGTCCTTAACCCCACCTTGACAAGCTTATCAATGACAGGCCAGATTATCACAAGACCGGGGCCTTTGATAGGTATCAGCCTGCCAAGCCTGAAAACAACACCTCTTTCGTATTCACGGAGAATCTTTATGGCGCTTGACAAAAAGTATATAACCATGATAACAACCAGAATAAAACCTGTTGAAAATATAGGCATCTTACTCCCCCTTTCTTTTTATCCGTCAGAACCGGCTTTTCTAACAGGATAAACCTTCAGCTTTAAGTTTTCAATTGAAACAACTTTGACATTTTCGCCCGTTTTTATCAACTCATCGCTCCACGCCTTCCATATCTCCCCGTGCACAAAGACCGTCCCGCCTTTATCGTTAACATCTGTTTTTGCCACGCCTTCAAGCCCGATTAAGCCTTCCATGCCTGTAACCGGCTTCCGCCTGTAGGCCTTTACCGCAAGCCTGATAGTCAGGGTGAAAAACAATGCGGTAAGCACCACTGCCGGAAGAATAACCTTTATTGAAAGTTTTAAAAACGGCAGCGGCGATTCAAAAAGCATAAGAGAACCAATAAACATGGCTATTATACCGCCCAAGGTAAGCAAACCGTAAGAAACAATTTTAATCTCAAGGATAAAGAAGATAATGCCGAGAATAATCAAAAAAAGTCCGGCATAATTTACAGGCAGTGTCTGCAGTGAATAAAATGCAAGTATCAGCGATATGGCGCCGAATACGCCCGGGAATACAGCGCCCGGGTTTGTAAGTTCAAAAAATATGCCGTAAAAACCAAGCATCAATAATATATATGCCACATTAGGGTCGCTGATGAGGCTTAATAATTTATGCCTCAGATTAATTTCATGATACTTAACCCTGACATCTTTGGTATTTATAACGCGCCTGCCTGCCGCTGTTTCCACCTCCCTGCCGTGGATATCCTTCAGCAACGTGCCCATATCAGGCGCCACTAAATCTATGATGTTCCTTTTAAGCGCCTCCGCCTCAGTAGCAGATATGCTTTTTCTCACAGCATCCTCTGCCCATTTTGAGTCCCTGCCCCTTTTCTCTGCTATTGATTTTATGTATGCGGCGGCATCGTTTTCCACCTTCTCGGACATTGTCTTGTCCATCTTTCCGTCCAGACCAACGGGATGTGCGGCTCCGATATTCGTGCCCGGAGCCATAGCAGCCACATGCGCGGAAAGCGTTATGAAGACGCCGGCAGACGCCGCCCTTGAACCGCTCGGAGATACATAAACCACCACAGGGGTTTCGCTTGCTATTATTTTTTTAACTATAATCCTCATTGATGCATCAAGCCCTCCGGGGGTATCAAGTTCAATAACAAGGGCGCCGGCTTTTTCCTTTACCGCCTCATCAATGCTTTTGGATATATACTCTGCCATTACAGGGTTTACAACGCCGCTTGCCTTAATGATTATTATGTCGGCATTAGAGAGGACAGGCAGGAGAAAAACAGCAGAAACAACAAAAAAAGCAAAAAAGACTTTCTTTTTCATTGAAAAAATTATATCTTTATATTATAAATGGTGTCAAGGACATAAACAGAAAGACAGGATTCAAGGATTCAAGGGGTCAAGTGTTGAAGCAACTTAAGAAATTCGTTATAAGCTATATATTGTTCGGATAACAAATAACATATAACTAAAACTCACAGGAGAAAAAATTATGATAATCAGCAAGCCATTCTTAACAGTAGAGCAAATTCAGCAAAGGGTAAAAGAACTTGCAGGAAAAATCTCCCGTGACTATGAAGGAAAGGAAATTTTGGCAGTTGGAATATTAAAAGGCGCCTTTATGTTTTTTGCCGATATTGTAAGGACCATTCAGGTCCCCATGACAATTGATTTCCTCATTGTGTCAAGTTATGCAAAGACAGAGTCCACAGGGGAAATTGACATACGCACCGATTTAAGGGAAGACATAAAAGGCAAGGATGTAATTTTAATAGAAGATATTGTGGATACAGGCTTTACTCTCAATCATTTAAGGAAGATGCTCCTCACACGCCAGCCTGCCTCGCTTAAGATATGTGCATTTCTGGATAAAAAACCGCGGAGGAAAGTTGATGTGCCGCTGGACTATATCGGCTTTGAGATACCTGACGAATATATAGTCGGCTACGGGCTTGACTATGAAAACAGGTTCAGAAATCTTCCTTATATAGCCATATTCAAAGAAAGCGTCTGAGCTAAAATGTCAAATATCAAAGCTCAAAATTCAAATATTAACGCTTAAATTATAAATTTATTTGGCATTTGGATTTTGAAATTTGGATTTAACCTTACTTTCATGTCTTCAATAAAAACACAAATAATCCCATATGCCGGATGGCAAAACTGCATACAGCTCACAAACGGCATAGTTGATTTAATAGTGACTGTTGATGTAGGTCCGCGCATAATCAGATACGGCTTTGTTGGACAGGAGAATGAGTTTTGCGAGATTGAATCAACTATGGGATTAACAGGCGGGGACGAGTGGCGGATCTACGGAGGGCACCGCCTTTGGCACAGCCCGGAATCAATGCCGCGGACTTATGTGCCTGACAACAATCCGGTAGAATGGGAAAAATTTCATGACGGCATAAAAACCACTCAGGACACTGAACCGCATACCCTAATTAAAAAAGAAATGGAGGTTACACTCTCTACCGGCAACACTGCAGTCAAAATTATTCACCGCCTGATTAATAAAGGGCCATGGCCTGTTGAACTTTCGGTGTGGAGCCTGTCGGCAATGGCAAAAGGAGGCAAGGAGGTCATTCCCCAGAGCAGTAAAGATACAGGACTGCTGCCAAACCGGATAATATCACTCTGGCCTTATACAAAACTGAATGACCCGCGTGCATGCTGGGGAGATAAATATATCATTCTGCAGCAAAATACAGGCATGACAAAGCCCTTTAAATTCGGCGCTTCCAATGAAAACGGGTGGGCTGCATATTTTAATCACAATCATCTCTTCATAAAATATTACACGCATAAAACAGATGCGCGCTATCCTGATTTTGGTGTATCATATGAAACATACACAAATGATTTCATGCTGGAGATGGAAACGCTGTCACCGCTTACCTTGCTTGAGCCGGGGGCAAAAGCAGAGCATATTGAAAGATGGGAGTTGTTTGACAATGTGCCCATGCCGTCTGATAACGAGGATGAAATTGAAACTATTTTATTAAACAAAATAAAAAAAATAATTTGCCACAGATAAACACAGATTCACACAGAAAAAAAGAAACATACAATTTTTTAAAATCTGTGAAAATCAGTGGCTAAATATTAAAATTTTTTAAAGAATATCTGAAAGAAATGAAATACGGCGAAAAAATAATATCAAAGGCAAAACTTGAGAAATGGGAAAACCCCTATCCTGATCGCGACTACAATATAGAAATAGATTTTCCGGAGTTTTCATGCCTCTGTCCGCGCTCCGGCTATCCTGACTACGCAGTAATAAAAATCAACTACATCCCGGATAAATTTATTGTTGAACTCAAATCCCTGAAGCTCTACTTTAACAAATTCAGAAATCTGCACATTTCACATGAGGCAGTGACAAACCGGATTTTTGACGACCTGAAAAAACTTCTTAGGCCGAGGCGGCTGGAGGTTACTGGGGATTTTAATCCGCGGGGAAATGTTAAGACAATTATACGCGTAACGGCGTAATTTACGCTATTGGCCCATGTATTAAATCCCGAAAATGGGCTGTCATTCCCGCAAGCGAAGCGCGTCGGGAATCTCGTAGCGAGTCTCCGCGAAGAGTCGCTACGACCTTCTTAAAGAAAGATTCCGGACAAGCCGGAATGACAACCATTTTGAAATGCTAATTGATAATTTTGCAATGAAAAAAACTTCGTGTCCCCGGCAGGCAGGCTGCTTTCTAAAGATTTTGAGGGTATGCATACCTGCTGGCTACTATCCAATCACTTCCAAAATCATCTTCCTCTTTTCAGGAGGAGTGTCTCCGATTTTCAGCGTACCCATAAATTTCTCCCTTGCCTTTTGAACCAGCGCCTCATCGTGGGTGCAGAAAGAACAAAGCATCTCACCCTTATCAACAAAATCCCCTGTCTTCTTTTTAAGGAGAATCCCTGCCGCAGGATCAATGACAGAATCAATCCGCTCTCTTCCGGCGCCGAGAATCATAGAGGCCGTTCCCACTGCCTCTGCATCAATATGCCTGATATAGCCTTTTTCTTCAGAAAATATATCAACGCTTAAACACGAGTGCGGCAGAAGCGTCGGTCTCTCAATTATCCTTGGATTGCCTCCCTGAAGTTCAACCATTCCCCCGAATTTCTCAAGCGCCGCGCCGCTTTCAATAAGTCTTGCAAGCCTCTTCCTGCCCCCTTCAATATCCAGCTCTATGCCTGCTGTCTTCAGCATCATTGCGCCAAGGTAAAGCGTAACCTCCATCAGATCGTCAGTACCGTTTCCCTTAAAAAACTCTATTACCTCAACCACCTCAATGGAATTTCCTATTGCCATTCCGAGAGGCTCGTTCATATCAGTAATAACAGCGGTTGTCTTAACGCCAAAGGCATTCCCCGTATCCACCATTGCCTTTGCGAGAGTTCTTGCATCTTCAATATCCTTCATGAATGCACCCGAGCCTGTCTTTACATCAAGCACAAGCCCTTCAATGCCTTCGCTCAGCTTCTTAGACATTATACTGCTCGTTATAAGCGGTATGGATTCAACAGCGGCAGTTACGTCCCGCAATGTATAAAGCCTTCTGTCAAGCGGAGCCATCTCATCTGAATAACCAATCATGGCACAATTAATTTTTGAGAGTATTTCCTTAAACTCTTTTACCTTAAGTGAGGTCCTGAAACCCGGGATGCTTTCAAGCTTGTCAAGAGTGCCGCCTGTATGCCCCAGCCCCCTGCCTGACATCATAGGCACCACAACACCGGCAGATGCAGCCAGCGGGGCAAGTATCAGGCTTACCTTGTCTCCGACACCGCCTGTGCTGTGTTTATCAACTTTAGGTCCGGGAATATCCGAGAGGTCAATCACAGGCCCTGAGGAAATCATTATCTCCGTCATATCAGCAGTTTCCTCACGGGTCATGCCCTTAAAAAACACTGCCATGAGAAAAGCAGACATTTGATAGTCAGGAATATCGCCTCTTAAATAGCCTGTCAGAAATCCGGCAAATTCACTGCGGCTTATGCTGTATCCGTCTCTTTTTTTCTTTATAATGTCGTATGCGCGCATTTTACAAATTTTACTCGGTAAAACCTCCCTGCAAATGCATGTATGCCTTTGAAAAACGATTCCGGACAAGCCGGAATGACAGCCTCCCAAAGGCATATGTACCTGAAAAACTTTAAGGGCAACACATTAAAAGTCATGCTGCCTGTATTAAATAGTCCAAAAGCAAATACTTAAAACTTTTTGCAGCATGACAAATAATAATCACAGTTGCTTTCTTAAAGTTTTGAGGGCATATATGCCTTTGAAACCGAAATGACAATCTAAGTAATACCCTCCCTTTGCATCTTCTTCACACGACCCGCCCGTCCAGTATCCTGATAATCCTTCCGCACTTTGATGCAAGGGCATCGTTATGCGTTACGATTAAAAAAGTTATGCCCTTTTTCCTGTTTAAGTCAATCAGAAGATTAAACAGCTCATCCCCTGTCTGAGTGTCAAGGTTGCCGGTGGGTTCATCAGCAAATACAATCTTCGGCTCAAGTATAAGCGCCCTCGCCGCCGCAATCCTCTGCTGTTCGCCGCCTGAGAGTTCTCCCGGCTTGTGATTTCTTCTTTCATATACATCAAGTTCTTTTAAAAGCCTCTCTGCCTTTTCTTTAATCTCTCCATAACTTGACCCCTTGACCCCTTGACCCCTTGACCCCTGACTTATCATCGCCGGCATCATTATATTTTCAACGGCAGTAAATTCCGGCAAAAGATGATGGAACTGAAAAATAAATCCGATTGTCCTGTTCCTGAAGCCTGACAGGGCATTTTCATCAAGTGAAGAAATATCCCTGTCTTCATAAAAAACATCTCCTGATGTCGGCATATCAAGGGTTCCAATGATATGAAGCAGAGTGCTTTTGCCCACGCCTGAAGGTCCCATTATGGCGGCAACCTCCCCTTCATATATCTCAAGGTTTATCCCCTTCAGGACATGAAGCTCTATGCCATTGCCCGAAAAAGTCTTATTCAGATTTCTTACGCTTATTAATGCCTTCATTTTTATCCTGTGCCTGACCCTGCTTTTTATCCTCTTTATTATCCATGCCTTCTTTTATTCCCTTTAATGCCTTTCCCGCCCTTTCCTTCCCTTCCTTTATGCCGTCAACCATGTCGCCGAGCTTTTCAACCGCCCTGCCTGCGGACTCAGTCTTTCTGCCGATCCACCTGAAACCATCCCCACCCTTCCAAACAGCAAGGGCAATAACAGCGACAATCAGGATTACAAAAACAGCAATTATTCTGAAAATAAGCTTAAACATATCCTTAACTTTTAACTCTCAACTTTTAACTTTCTCACTCGTATCTCAGCGGCTCCACAGGATTTAATTTTGCAGCCTGCCACGAAGGATAAATAGTTGCAATAAAACTTATAAAAACAGCAGCGGCTGACACGGCAATAAAATCAGGCAGATTCATCTTTACAGGCAGGTAACTAAGATAATAAACGTCGGCAGGAAGGCTAATAAACTTATATGTCTTCAGCAGATAGCAGACCGTATAACCGCCTGTGATCCCGATAATTGTGCCGACAATTCCTATTATCAGCCCGTGTATCACAAAGATAGACATAATTCCCCTGCTGGTTGCGCCCATTGCCTTAAGGATGGCGATTTCCCTGGATTTTTCAATCACTATCATTACAAGATTGCTTATGATATTGAATGATGCTACAAGCACTATCAGGACAAGTATTATAAACATGACGATTTTCTCCAATTTCAAAGCCGCAAAAAGATTTTTGTTCATCTGTTTCCAGTCCCGCGTGTAATACGGAACACCAAGCGTATTCTCAATCTCAAGGCCTGTCTTTTCTGTGCTGTATATGTCATCAACCTTTATTTCAATTCCAGTAACACTGTCCTGATAATTAAAAAAATCCTGAGCATCTTTTATATTTATATAGGCAAGGCTTGAGTCGTATTCATACATCCCTGCCTCAAAAAACCCGGCGACTTTAAACTTCTTTATCTTCGGGAGCATCCCGAGAGGGCCGGCAATGCCGAACGGCGATATCAGGTTGACCTCATCGCCGACAAACAAACCCAGATTTCTTAAAAGTTCCCTGCCGATTATTATCCCCGGAGTGCCGGTATCTTTCTTCAGCGCATCAATGCTTCCATTTTTAATATTTTTAAAAATATCCGTTGTCATGATTTCAACATCAGGCTCTATGCCCCTTACAACAACGCCATGCCCCTTGGCGCCTGAGCCGAGCATTGCCTGACCATAAACAAATGGGGTGGAATTTTTAATCCCCTTAATCCTGCCGATCTTTTCGCGGAGTTCTGCCTGCCCTTTTAATTTCCCTTCATAACTTAAAACAACAATATGGGCATTCACGCCGAGTATTTTTTTCTGGAGGTCATCCTGAAACCCGCTCATTACCGAAAGGACTATAATCAAAGCCGTAACGCCGAGCGCAACCCCTGCAATGGAGATTGCGGTATTTACCGAAATGCCCCTTTGCTTTTTTTTGGTCCTGAGGTAACGGAGGCTTATGAAAAGCTGATATGGCAGATAAAATGATGTGCCTTTATTAATTTTCTGTTCACTGTTCACTGTATTTATTGTTCCGGTTTTAACTGCGGAAACAGGATTACATCCCTTATTGACTGTGCATTTGCAAGCAGCATCAGCAGCCTGTCAATGCCTATTCCTTCCCCTGCAGTGGGCGGCATGCCGTATTCCAATGCCCTGACAAAATCCTCATCCATAAAACCTGCTTCCTCATCCCCCATTTGCCTTGCCTCCACCTGACTTAAAAATCTCTCCCTCTGGTCTGCCGGGTCATTCAGCTCTGAGAAGGCGTTCGCAATCTCCCGGGCGCCAATAAACAATTCAAACCTCTCCACAAGTCCAGGATCTTCCTTCTTCCTCTTTGCTAGGGGGGAAAGTTCAACAGGATAATCAAGTATAAATGTCGGCTGTATCAGATTGGGTTCAATTTTTTCTTTGAATATTTCGTCAAGAATTTTTCCGTGAGTTGCCTTTTTATCTATATCAATGCCGTTTTTAACTGCGTAATCCCTTGCAGCAGTCAACCCGTTGAAAACAGAAGGGTCAACGCTGTGCATCTGCATTGCGTCATGCATGGTCAGTCTCTTCCACGGCGGAGTAAAATCAATGGTGCCGTCCGCATCTCCGTAAGGCACACTCAATCCGCCGGCAGTCTCTGCGCATAAAAAAGTAATAAGCTCCTCAGTAAAGCCCATCAAATATCTGTAATCAGTATAAGCTATATAAAATTCCAGCATGGTAAATTCAGGGTTGTGCCTTGTGGAAATGCCTTCATTTCTGAAATTTTTGTTGATTTCATAAACCCTCTCGTATCCGCCTACAATAAGCTTCTTTAAATAAAGCTCAGGCGCTATCCTTAGATAAAGGTCCATGCCGAGCGCGTTATGATGGGTCTTAAACGGTTTTGCATTTGCCCCGCCGGGGATGGGATGCATCATAGGTGTCTCAACTTCCATAAAGCCCCTTGCGTCAAAAAAATCCCTGATTGATTTAATAAGCCTGCTCCGTTTTAAAAACATCTCCTTTACGGAAGGATTTGCAATCAGGTCCACATAGCGCTGCCTGTAGCGGGTTTCAATGTCTTTAAGACCGTGCCATTTCTCAGGCAGGGGTCTCAGGGATTTGCAAAGCAGGGTGATATCTTTAGCCTCAATCGTAAGTTCATTTGTCTTGGTCCTGAACACCTTGCCGCTTAAGCCGGCAATATCCCCAATGTCAATATTCTTAAGTATGTCATAGCCTGCGCCGAGGGCATCCTTTCTCAGATAGACCTGAATTTTGCCTGTTGCATCCTGGATGTGGGCAAAGCAGGCCTTTCCAAAGTCCCTCATGGCAATTATCCTGCCTGCAATTGTGCAACTGACATTCTTTGCCTTAAGCTCTTCCTTGCTTAGAGGCCCGTAATTATCAATTATGTCCTTTGCCCTGTCTTTGACATCAAAAGGACCGCCGTAAGGGTCAATCCCGGACTTCTTAAGGGTGTTAAGTTTTTTGAACCGTTCCTGTATTAAATCGTTAGTGTCTTCCATAGCAGTTACTCCACCAGCCCTGACAGAATCTTAGTCTTCTCCTCAATCATCCTGTCAAGATTTTCATGCTCCATCCTGAGCTTAAAGAGTTCATCGGCAATATTAAGAGAAGCCATAATAGCAACTTTAAGGTGGTTTGCCGTAGGGGCGTTGCTGTAAATCTCCCTGAGTTTTTCATCAACATACTGCGCCAGGGATTTTACATATGCCTCATCCTCATCCACCTTGATGGAATAATTCTGCCCTAATATCTGGACTTCAATAGTTTTTGCAGCCATTTGTTTTTTTTCAGGATTCAAGGATTCCAGGGTTCGAGGGTTCAAGTGTTGGTTTTAAAAAGTTTTTCACTTGACCCCTTGAATCCTTTATCACTTGACCCCTTTGTTTTTTACAGCCCTACTGATTCAAGCTCCTTCAGTATTGATTCTATCTGACCCTTTGTGCCTTCCTTCTCCTGCTGCAATTTATTTAAATCAGCGCTCAGCTTGTCGATCTCCTTTGTATTATACTTTAAAGATTCAAGCTGGCTTTCTTTCTTCTTAAGCTCATCTTCAAGCGTTTTTACCCTTGAATTCAGCGTTTTGTTTTCATCTGTTAATCCCTTAATCCTGTCAACCACCTTTAAAATTTTCTCCTCAAGCATCTGCACTTTATCCATATGTGAATCCTCCTTTAAATGCCCTTCCTTCTCCTCAAAAAACGCAAACATGCTCTGTTGCATGGCTTGTAACTTATCAAAATACTGCCAAAAAGTAAACCCCGTTAAGCCGAAGTACATGGATTACAAAGGAGTTTGAAAATCACCCTTGTCCGTCATTGAACCGAAAATACCTTTAAATCCGTCATTGCTCTGAAAATATGTTTAAAAATGTCATTCCCCGATTTAATTGGGGAATCCATTTCCCTTTAAAAAAATCTCTGGATTCCCGCTTAAAACACGCGGGAATGATAACTATAGAGGTATCTCCCCGACGAGGAATTCTCTAACTAAAACGCCGCAGCAGGCAGTCCTTCCATGGCCCTGTACTGCCAGTAGCTTTTTAACACTTTCTTAACATATTTTCTTGTCTCGGCATATGGAATTTCCTCAATAAATTCGTCTATCTCTTTTTTGCCGTTCTGGTCCAGCCATTTCTGCAATACACTTTCCCCTGCGTTATAAGCGGCAATCGCATAAGGCAGGGCTTTAAATTCTTTAATAAGCCATGACAGGTAATGAGCGCCTATCAGAATATTTTTTTCAGCATCGTAAATATCCGAATTATCCTTCAGCTCTATCTTGACCTTACTTTTAAATCTCTGCGCGGTAGCAGGCATAAGCTGCATAAGACCAAGCGCCCCGGCATTAGACGTAGCGGCAGGGTCAAAACGGCTTTCTTCCCTTATTATTGCAGTCACAAGATAGGCATCCACATTTTCACGCTCAGAAGCCATTTTCACAATGTCCCAATAGCCAAGCGGATATGCCATTGGAAGAAATTCATCCTTTTGAATTTCTTCTGTCAGTGCAATTATTTTCCTGTACTCTCCTATGCTCATTGCCGTATAGCCGAGATATAAAAACTCTTCGGGCTTGAGCACCTTTTGAATAACTGCATTTATTTCATTTGCCGCATCATTCTTCATGTCTAAGGATATAAGCGCTTCAATCCTTTCATAAGACTCTCCATCAGGCCTTTGAGTAAATACGCCCCCGCGCTTGATGCCTGCAGGCTGTCCTGAATTTTCAAGAGGACCTGCCGGTACAGCGCTGGATTTAACAAGATAATTGTAATACCCGCTGCCTTCAGAAATTCTTGTTAACACAGCCTCGTCTTTTTCAGGACACCGCTCATCAGCGTTTTTGCCTTCAACCTTAGCCTTCGCACAGTTTTCACTTGATTTCTGAATACTTTTCATCTGCCAGTAAAGATATTTTTTTTGATTATCTCCATTGGAAGATACGGACAGTTTTGAAAAATATTCTGAGGCGGATTTGTAATCCTGCAATGTGTAGCTCATCCATCCAAGCCCCCAGAGGGCATCCTCTGTCATCTGCGGAAAATCTTTTATAATTCTCTTGAATATTTCCCCCGCCTCTGTTGCTTTGCCTGCCTCCCTCAGATTGTCCGCTGATATGAGAAGCAGTTTAGCAAGGCGTTCATCCAAGGGATATTCTTTTTCAAATTTTTTGATAATCCTGCCAAAGCCTTCTTCATCATTAATCCTGTTATACGCCCTGCCCTCCCAAAACATTGCCTCAGGGGTGTTGACTGATGCAAAATTTTTAGCCGCCTTGTCATATTGCCTTAATCTGAACTGGCACATCCCTATTGAAAAAATAATCTTGTTTTTGTCTATAATGCTTTTTGATTCTGGATTTTGAATTCTGGATTCTGCCTTCTGTGTTCCGTAGTCTGTGCCTGCCTGTCCGGTAGGCAGGTTCTGGGTTCTGGATTCTGACTTCTGTCCTTTAAGAACTTCCCTGTAAGTTTCCTCCGCCCTCTGAAAATTACCCTTATCAAAAAGATTATCCGCCCTCTTCAGAAGTTCCTCTGAAGTAAATGTGTCTGCCTTCATATCTTTTAATTCCCATAAGGCGTCAGCGGATACTGGAACTGCATTAATGTATATTTTTTTGAACAAACTGACAGCCTCATCGGTTTTGTTGTGATTTTTTAAAAGCCGTGCAAGAGTTAATCTCAACTCCCATTCATTTGAATAATCTTTGGTGAAGCGCTGAAGCAGGTCCATTGTCTCGTCTTCACGTTTTGCCTTAAACAGCGCTGTAATCTCAGATTTTCTTGCATCTTTTAAAAGAACCTTGTGCTGTATCTGCCGCGCAGTCTCAACGGCTTTATCAAATTTTTCTGCGGAAATATATACATCAGTCAGCAGTTTTAAGGCATAGTCCTTAAGCAGGGGACAGGAACCGACAGCATAAATTAAACGCTCTTCAGCCTTATCAAATAAATTCTGCTCCTTGTAAATCCTGCCGAGCAAAAGATACACCTTACCCTTCCATAAATTATCGCCTGTTAATTTTAAAAGAATTTCCTCTGCATCCTTATAAGAGCCTGTTCTGCTTAATTCAACTGCCTTTTTAAATTGCTCCTTAATCTGCTCCTGAGAATCGTCCTTTACAACCGCAGAAGGTTTATTATCCAGGTCAGAGGCAAAACAGACTAATGGAGATAAAAAAACAAGCAGTATAAAAAAAACTGCGATAAGAAAACGTGGCTTAACTAATACCGGATGCATTGAATTATATTAGCTTAAAAACTTTACGGCAGGCAAGCCTGCTTTGGCAGGCAGTTCACTGATTACCGTTCACTGTCATCTGTCATCCGTCAACTGTTAACTGTATTAAAAAAGTGAAGGCGGCGAGCGGATTTGAACCGCTGCATAAAGGTTTTGCAGACCTCCCCCTTAGCCACTTGGGTACGCCGCCGGTAATCTGTAACCCGTAATGCGTTATGGGTTTATTACTTAGTACTCATCACGCTTAACGCATAACGGTCTTTAAAGTTTAACAAATTTCACCATTTCTTTGCCAATGCTTCCTTCTTCCGTCTGTCCTTACCTGTAAGCATGGTTCTATTGACATATCTTTTTTTGTTGGTTTAAACTACCAACAGACGACGGCAAACCATAAGGGTTCAACATGAAGATTAAAAAAGTGGAAATCAGGATTAAGAGCATCAACAATGTTTTTAATGATGTCAAAGAGACTGTGAAAAAGATTGAACGTGGGGAGAAATTAAAGCCTGTAACAGAGCCTGAGATATACTTCACAAGTTTTGAGGCATTCAGAAAGGCATTAACGCCTAAAAGGCTTGAACTACTGCACATTATCAGGATTAAAAAACCTTCTTCTTTGCATGAGCTTGCAAGAATAACAAAAAGAGACATTAAAAATATAGCTGAGGACGTGGACTATTTAGAGCATATGGGATTGATTGAGAAGAAGGCAGAGAACAAAAAGATAGCGCCTGTCATTAGCTATGACAAAATAGCATTTGAGATAGCCGTGTAGCTTCTGCTCCCATATATAGACTATCCATTCTATATTTTAATATGCCCTTCCAGTGGAGATACTTTCTTTGACCACCAAAGAAAGTATCCAAAGAAATAGAAAAGGGGAGAAATAGAAAAGGGGACGGTTCTATTTTCTTAGTAAAATAGGGAAACAGTGCCCCGTTTTTTATTTCCATCTCTGAAACAAAAGACATCCCGTTAAGTCGTGATTCCCCCTTCGCTCCGCTGCGGGAGAACCATGAGATTATGTCCCAAAATAAAATTTGCTTATGTCATATATAGTACGGTATAATGTACATTATATTGTACGAGGTGATATATGAAAAGATTAAAAGTCAATGAAGATATCAGACCGATGTCTGAATTTAGGACTGGAATCGCTTCCTTTATTAAAAAAATACATGATACAAAACGTCCGCTTATTATTACGCAGCATGGGAAAGGCGTGGCTGTTTTGCTTGACGCTGATGAATTTGAGTCAATGCAGGAAAGGATTGAACTCCTTCAGGATATACAAACATCTATTAACCAGATTGAAGGCGGACAAGGGATTAAACATAACGATGCTAAAGCAGCCGTGCTTAGCAGGATCAAAAAATGAAAATAATATGGTCTCCTCTTGCCATAGAAAGGGCACGCGAGATCGCAGAATATATAGCCCATGACAATATGATTATGGCAGAAAACTGGATTGATACGGTTTTCGCTAAAGTAGAACAACTAAAATCGTTTCCGGGAAGCGGGCGAATAGTTCCGGAAATCAACAGCAGGACAATTAAAGAATTAATCTACGGCAATTATAGAATTATTTGCAGGATAGAAGAAAAACAAATCTCTATTCTTACAGTCCGGCATGGGAAGCAAATCTTACCGACAGATGAAATCATGGCATAACATTTCAATGCACCAAATTAAATATACTCTGCACTCTTAACTATTTTAAAAATGGAGCGGGCGACGGGATTCGAACCCGCGACCCCAACCTTGGCAAGGTTGTGCTCTACCACTGAGCTACACCCGCAACGGAAATTTGTCCCGAAACTTCGGGACAAATTTCCAAGTTAAAAGTTAAAAGTGTAAAGTTAAAACACGTCATTCTCCGACTTGATCGGGGAATCTAGTGGTTTAAATCCATTTTCAAAGGGAAGACGTCTGGATTCCGTGTCAGGCACGGAATGACAGAAACATTTTTCACTCTTCACTTTTAACTTTTCACTGTCTGTTAGGTTATAATACTAAATGTTTTACCCTGATTTCAAGGAATTTGAAGAAAAGGCAAAAGAAGGCAACCTCATTCCGGTCTACAAGGAAATCCTTGCTGACCTTGAAACGCCGCTTTCCGCCTATCTTAAATTAAAGGTAAAAACAGGCTTTCTGCTTGAAAGCGTGGTAGGTGGTGAAAAATGGGCCAGGTACTCCTTTATCGGAGGCAACCCGTCTGTGATAATTGAGGGAAAAGGGAAAAACCTGATAGTTAAAAGAGGGCTTCAAAAAGAAAAAATTAAAACAGACGACCCTTTAAAGGTTATCTCTGATGAATTAAAAAAATACAAGCCAGTAACCATGCTCGGTCTTCCAAGATTTTTCGGAGGATTTGTCGGCTATATCGGCTATGACACGGTAAGGCATTTTGAGAAGCTCCCTGACAAACATCTTGCGGGACTGAACCTTCCTGATTTATTCCTGATGCTTACTGATACTTTGCTGGTTTTTGACGGCTTGACGCAGAAAATAAAGGTCATATCAAATGCACATACAGACGGCAAAAACGCAAAAAAAGCCTATGACGAGGCAATTCAAAAGATAGAAAGCATAGAGAAGAAATTGAAATCAAGGGCAGTGCCGCCAAAAGAAAAAAGTGTCAGTGCCGGTGTCGGTGAACAAAAACAGTTTACATCCAATTTCAAAAAAGAGAATTTTCTAAAGGCAGTTGAAAAGGCAAAGGATTATGTGACGGCAGGCGATGTTATTCAGGTGGTGCTGTCACAGAATTTCCAGAGGGACGTTGATATTCATCCGATAAATGCCTACCGCGCTTTAAGGGTAATTAATCCATCGCCTTACATGTATTATATTGAAACAGGGAAAAGCGCCATTGTTGGCTCATCCCCTGAAATACTTGTAAGACTTGAGGGCAATACGATAGAGCTGAGGCCCATTGCAGGGACCAGGAAAAGGGGGAATACCGCTGAAGAAGACAAGCGGCTTGAGCAAGAGCTTAAGGCTGACCCAAAAGAGCTGGCAGAGCACATCATGCTCGTAGACCTCGGAAGGAATGATGTGGGAAGGGTTGCAGTCACCGGCTCTGTGAATGTTACTGAATTAATGACTGTTGAACGGTATTCGCATGTAATGCATCTCGTCTCTAATGTCACAGGCAAACTCCACAATGGTCTTGATGCATTTGACGTGCTGAGGGCATCCTTTCCTGCAGGGACGGTAACGGGCGCGCCAAAGATACGCGCAATGGAGATTATTGAAGAGCTTGAGCCGACAAAACGCGGACCATATGCAGGATGCGTCGGGTATTTTGATTTCTCAGGAAACATGGACATGTGCATTACAATCAGGACTATAATATTTAAAGGCAAAAAAGCTTACATACAGGCAGGAGCCGGATTAGTGGCTGATTCCGTACCTGAAAATGAATACACAGAGACGGTAAACAAGGCAAAAGGGATGTTCAAGGCAGTTGAAATGGCGGAGAATAATCTTAGTTAAGTTAAGAGCTTACCTGCCGGTTTTTTGGGCAGGTTAAAAGTTATTTGTTATTTGTTAAGAGGTAGGCATTAAGCGTTAAGCAGGCGTTGATGCCTGAAAGAACTTTATTGCAACACATCTGATATGATATGTTGCAATAGTTAAACGTATGGATTTAGATGAAAACCTTCAAATATTTGCAACATAGCATCTAAATAAATCTTGTTGCTTTTCTAAAGTTTTTGAAGGTATCTATGCCTGCTTATACATAAGGTAGGAGTTTAAAATTATGCTTTTAATGATAGACAATTACGATTCTTTCACCTATAACCTCGTTCAATATTTAGGCGAGCTTGGAGAAGACATCCGCGTCTTCAGAAATGATAAGACCTCAATCCCTGCGGTTGAAAAACTAAATCCTAGGCGGATAGTTATTTCACCTGGACCATGCACGCCGAAAGAGGCAGGAATTTCAATAGATGTGATAAAACATTTTGCAGGAAAAGTCCCGATTCTTGGCGTATGCCTCGGGCATCAGTCAATAGGCGCTGCCTTTGACGGTGAAATAATAAGCGCCCCGAGATTAATGCATGGAAAGACTTCCATCATCCATCACGACGGAAAAACAATTTTCGAAGGGCTTCCAAACCCCTTTGAGGCAACAAGGTATCATTCATTGATTATAAAAAAAGAAACACTGCCTGACTGCCTTGAGATAACTGCATGGACTGACAAAGACGAAATTATGGGTGTAAGGCATAAGAAATATGTGATTGAAGGCGTCCAGTTCCATCCCGAGTCAATACTTACAAAGGTCGGGAAGGACCTGCTCAGAAATTTCTTAAGGCTTAGACAGGTTTAGCCTTCAAAATCCCCATCCTCATTCCATTTTGCTATTAAAACAATTAAAACCTTCATCAATTGCCGCATGGTATCTCAATAATTAGTCATTGCATTTCTAAGAGATTTTTATGTACCTTGCCTCCTTGCAAATGCCGTGTTAATTAAGTTAATTGCATTATTCGCAGTATTCCTACTTCAGATTCACCACCATGAGCCTCAGCTCCGTCATCTCCTCAATTGCGTATTTTATCCCTTCACGCCCAAAGCCTGACATCTTTACCCCGCCGTAAGGCATATGGTCAACCCTGTATGCCGGTACATCATTGATAATAACCCCTCCAACTTCAAGGGCTTCAAATGCCGTGTAAGCATGTTTTAAATTGTCCGTAAACACCCCTGCCTGCAGCCCGTAAATAGAATTATTAACGGCATCCAGCCCTTCTTTAAAGTCCTTAATCTTTGTCAGAGTCACAATCGGCGCAAACACCTCCATGCAGTTGACCTTCATCTCCGGCGTTGTATTTCCAAGCACAGTAGGCTCGTAAAAATTGCCGTTCTTTTTTCCGCCTGTAAGCACGGTTGCGCCTTTGTCCACCGCCTCTTTAATCCATGCCTCAACACGCAAAATATTTTCAGCATTTATCATCGGCCCTATGTTTGTAGATTCATCAAGGGGATCTCCTATTTTCAACGTCTTAACCTTTTTAAGAAAACTCTCCTGAAATTTTTCATAGACCTTCTCATGAATATAAATCCTCTGCACCGAGATACAAACCTGTCCGGAATATGAAAAAGCGCCTGTGACGCATCTTGATGTCGCATATTCAAGGTCGCAGGCTTCATCAATAATGACACCGGCGTTCCCGCCAAGCTCAAGAATCACCTTTTTCTGATTTGCCTTTGATTTTAAACTCCAGCCGACTGATGCACTGCCTGTAAAGCTGAATACCTTAATCCTTTCATCTGTGACAATCTTTCCGGCGACCTCATTACTGCAAGGAATTATGCTGAGGCATCCTTCAGGCAAACCTGAATCCATAATAATATCTCCGAGCATCAGCGCGGTAACAGGCGTCTTTGACGCAGGTTTAAGTATTATTGGATTGCCTGCGGCAATGGACGACGCAATCTTATGGCTGACGAGATTTAATGGAAAATTAAAGGGCGCAATGCCGAATACCGGGCCTGCAGAAAATCTCCTTGTCATGCCCCATCTGCCTTCAGAGATTTTATTCCTGTCCAAAGGAATAAGTTCTCCGCCGATTCTTGATGCCTCTTCAGCGGCGATTTGAAACGTGAGCGCCGCCCTGTCAACCTCTGCCCTTGAATCTGAAATTGGCTTGCCGCATTCCAAAGTAATAATCTTTGCAAGCTCTTCCTTTTTTGCGCTGATTCCATTGGAGATGTTTGAGAGGATACCGGCTTTTTCATGCGAAGGCATTTTTGAGATAATGTCTTTTGCCTTGTCAGCAATATCAATTGCTGTTTCTGCCTCTTTTTGCAACGCACGGCAAACACTTGTGATTTGCTTGCCGTTAAACGGATTTATTACATTTAAAAAATCTGTTGTTTCAACATGCCTGCCGCCAAGAAGCAGGGGGTATTTGTCTTTCATAAGATTATTCTATCACATATAAAAGAATAGTCGGTTTGCGGTAATATTAAATACAGGATAATAAATGGACTCACCCTTGCACTCAGGACATTTGCCGGGTTTTTTCAGTTTCTCCCTTTTTTCAAAAATAAAACCGCATTTTTTACATTCAGCAGGCGAAACAGAAAGCCGGCGGTCGTGCCTGTTTAATGTCATCCGTATGTGCTCAAGATGCTCATAAACTTCCTTCTCAGAGATTTTGATTGCAGCTGAAATCTCCTTTGCAGTGAGTGCGTTTCCTTCAATAAGCGCAATTATCCCATGCCTCAGCGTGTCTTTTCTTTCAACCGGGACAAAAGGCTTTTTGGGCTTCACTTTCATAGATAATCCTTGCAGGTAAAACAAGGCAGTCAGCCGATAATATGCTGTGCACGGGTCATGTTTGCCGCTTGTGCACTTGTTATGTGTTGAGGGCACTCCTTACTTTAAGCAAATTCAACTACAGGAACTGAGCGTTTAACCGCAAAACTCTTTTTGTGCAGCTTAATGCGCTCAATTTCATGAAGCGTCTCTGCCTCAAGATAACTTTCTCCACAGTGAGGACAAGTTACAATAGGGACATTCTCTATGACCAAAATGCCTTTGCCCTTACCATATGTCCTTGCAACCCTGCGGATACGAGCACCCTCTTTACTGCAAACATCACAAATCATTTGTCTCCCTCCCGCCATATTTATATTATGTCACATACACCGTAATGATAACCAGCTTGCCTGTTGGACTTATTTTAACAACAACTTCTGCTTCACCGCCTGAAAGAGATTTACCATTTATACGGTATTTCCATTCCATAGTGGCTTTATCTTTTTGGCGTTCTAAAATTTTCCCGGTGAGAATACAGTGTTCAACGTCAAAAATAGACAAGGAATCATTATCCATTTCTTCTTCTCCATGGATAGTCATAATATATGCATAGAATTCTTTTGCTTCTTAAACTTATTTCTTATCACAAAAAACTTTTACCGCTCTAATTATTGACCAAACCCTTTGTATTGTCAAACAAAAAATTAAGCTGTTTTTACAGCCTTGATTGCATAAAGGAGAATGAAATTTTCTCTCCCCCCTTTGTAAAAGGGGGGTAAAGGGGGATTCTAAAAACAAATAACTTATTCATAAAATCTCCCCTCGCCCCTCTTTGTCAAAGAGGGGTATTTTCAGGCAATGACGACTTAAAAGAAATGTCTAATGAGGTATAATTTACCTTATGGACCTTAAGGAGAAATTAAATAAAGTCCCCTTTTCTCCCGGCATCTACATAATGAAAGGCTCCAAAGAGCGCGTGATTTATGTCGGCAAAGCCAAGAACCTGCGAAACAGGCTCAGGTCATACTTTCAAAAGTCAGTATCCCTTGATACAAGAAAATCCGCAATGGTCAAGGAGATCAGGGACTTTGATTATGTCGTCACTGATAATGAGCTTGAGGCGCTTGTGCTTGAGGCTAATTTCATAAAAAGATTCAGGCCCGGATACAACATAATTCTAAGAGACAATAAGAATTATCCCTACCTCAAACTCACAGTCAATGAAGACTGGCCCGGACTTGAGGTAGTAAGGAAAATCACAAAAGACGGTGCGTTATACTTCGGTCCCTACGTGCCCGCAGGAATAATGTGGGAGACATTGAAATTTATCAGGCGCACCTTTCCGTTAAAGCAATGCAAGTACAATCTTGAGAAGTCGTTCAGACCGTGCATCCAGTATCAGATAGGCAGATGCCTTGCCCCTTGTGCAGAGGATCTCAGGGAGCCTGAACACAGGCAAAGATACGCTGAAATTGTTAAAGAAATTCGGCTTTTTTTACAGGGAGAAAACAAAAAACTTCTCATAAGCCTTCAGGAAAAAATGCAAAAACTTTCAGATGAATTAAGATATGAGGAAGCCGGAGAATTAAGGGACAGAATTAAAATACTCGAGAGGGCATGGGAAACGCAAAGGGTCATCTCCCCGGGATTAGGCGATATGGATATGATAGGAATGTATAGGGAACATGATAATGCGTTAATATTCATGCTGTTTGTAAGAAACGGCATGGTCATAGGACAGAAAAATTTTTTTCTTAAAAACCTCAAAGGCATAGATGACAAAGAGCTGACGGCAGGTTTTATTGAACAGTTTTATTCCAAAGAAATTTTGATACCTCCAAAAATTATTCTGCCTGTCAGAGACAGTTTTGAAACTCAGAGGCTCTGGTTAAGTAAAAAAAGAGACGGCAGGGTTAAACTCCTGCCTGCAAAAAGCAAAGAAGAGAAAGAAGTCTTTAAGATGGCATCTGACAATGCCCTTCATTCATTCATCGGTCATAAAGAGACAAAAACCAGTGAGGTTCTCATATCATTAAAAAAACTTCTTAGTCTAAAGGCAGTCCCGAAAAGGATTGCGGCTGTTGATGTTTCCAATATCTCAGGCTCTGAGGCGGTAGGCGCCGTTGTCGTATGGGAAGACGGCAGTTTTGCTAAGGATGATTACAGGCTGTTTAAAATTAAAACTGTTGGAGGCATTGATGATTTTGCTATGATAGGTGAAGTGGTCGGCAGGCATTTTCGCAGCATGTCTGAGAAGGGAGAAGGGTTGCCGCAATTATTCCTGATTGACGGAGGAAGGGGACAGCTTGAATCAGCGCTGAAAGCGATTAAGCCCTTGGCCCTTCCGGTAGAAATAGCCGCAATTGCAAAGGCAAAAGAAGAAAAAGCCGACAGGATTTTTCTTCCCGGAAAGACGACAGCCATACCTCTGGAGCCGGCATCAGCCTCAACGCACCTGCTTCAGCGGATAAGGGACGAGGTTCACCGGTTTGCAATAAGCTATCATAAAAAATTAAGGGCAAAAAGGACGCTTGAATCGCCGCTTGAGAAGATTAAGGGCATAGGGAAAAAGCGCCGGCTTGCGCTTTTAAAGCATTTCGGGAGCATTGATAATATAAGAAAAGCATCGCATGATGACATTGCGGGGATAAAGGGATTTAATAAAAAAATAGCAGAAAAGGTTCTTGAGGGAGTAAAATAATAAAATTATACTGAAACTCAGTGTATATCAGTAGTATACATGCCCTCAAAATTTTAGCAATGCGACAAAATTCTTGTGATGCCATATTGCCTGATAAGTTTTACCAAATAAGTTTGACTTTTTACTATTGCAATATGGCATTGTTAAAGTGTCGCTGCTAACCTTTTTCGGACATATATACCACTGAATATAAAGAGTGCTCAGGGATATATGTTTGAAAAACTTTAGTGCAACACATTAGAGTCATGTTGCCTTTTAAATCAGTGTCCTGAGCAAAAAGGCTTAACATTTGCAACATGACATTTAATAATATTTGCCGGCAGGCAAGTTGCTTTCTAAAGTTTTGAAGGCATATATTCCTGAGCACTACTAAAAGGAGGCTTCATGCAGATTTACGTTTCCGGCTCAATGGCATATGACAGGATTATGGATTTCCCGGGAAAATTCGCAGACCATATCCTGCCTGACAAGATTCACATCCTGAATGTATGCTTTACCGTCAACAAAATGATTGAAAAATTCGGAGGTACGGCTGGCAATATCGCCTATTCTCTCAGCCTCCTCGGCGAAAACCCTGTCATTCTTGCAACCATAGGCAAAGACTATGACCGTTATTTTGAGTGGCTGAAAAAAAATAGTCTCTCACTTGAGGGGATTAAGATAATTAATGAAGAATTTACCGCCGGCGCATACATAACCACCGACAAGTCCGACAACCAGATAACAGGATTTAACCCCGGCTCAATGAAATACAAATCCGAATATAAATTCGGCAGTATAAACCCTAATGATTCAATTGCGATTATTGCGCCCGGAAATCTTCAGGACATGATTAACTATGCAAGCGTATATAAAGAAAAAGGGATTAGCTATATCTGCGACCCGGGGCAGTCGCTTACGGCATGGGAAAAGAATGCGCTGATTGAGTGGATTAAAGGCTCAATGATGCTTATAACAAATGACTATGAGCTTGAGATGGTTATGAACATGACCGGGCTGGACAAAAAAGGGTTGTTGAAACTTACAAAAACAATCGTCACTACGCTCGGAGAAAAAGGCTCGCTTATCAGCGACGGCAAGTCAGATACAAATATTTCATCAGCCAAGGTCAATGAAGTCATGGACCCAACCGGCGCAGGCGATGCGTTCAGGGCAGGACTGCTTAAAGGCATGGTCACAGGCAAAGACCTCCAGACTGCCGCCAAAATGGGCGCCGTAGCCGCAACATACGCAATAGAGTATTACGGGACGCAGGAACATAGTTATACCAATAAAGAATTCGCTGAAAGATACAGGGATAATTTCGGAGAGATGTAAGAGACGAGATGGTTTTATAATGGATGTGTTAAAAGATAAAAAGATTATGATTATAGGAAGCGAGCATGAGCTTAAAAAGGCTTGAGTCTAAAGATAAACTATGGATATAGAGGATTTAAGAAAAATCGGCAGACGCCTGCGGCAGGAGCTTCCTCCGCTTGTGCAGAAATTTTACGGAGGCGCGCCCCTCGGCAAAGGCGCAGGCGGCGACAAGACATATCCCATTGACAAGTGCGCCGAAGAAATAATCTTTGAGGAAATAGAAAAAATCAACAAGCCCGTTACAATCATATCAGAAGAATATGGATTTAAAGACATAAAAGGCGGCGGTTTGAAACTTCTGATAGACCCCATTGACGGAAGTAAAAATGCGGTATCAGGACTGCCTTTGTTTTCAACATCAATCGCAGTCATTGAAGGTGATACGCTTGAACATACCAAATTAGGTTATGTGATAAATTTAATTAATGGAGATGAATTCTGGGCAGTAAAGGGCGGCGGTAGTTTCATAAATGGAGTGTCAATTAAAACTCAGCAGGATGATTTGTGCCGTGTAATCGCTTATGAGGCTCAAACACCGAAAACCGACATTCCAAAAATCATGCCCCTGTTCTCCCTTTTCCACAGGACACGATGCCTCGGCTCAACTGCCCTTGACATGTCGTTTCTTGCTCAGGGCGCAGTCAGTATGTTTATAACACCCTCGCCGTCAAGGAGTTTTGATTTTGCGGCAGGTTATCTGCTTGTCAAAGAAGCCGGCGGGATTGTTACAGATTTAGACGGAAAAAGCTTAGATAAGATTCCCGTCGGTATTGAGAAGATTTCCCCTATCCTTGCATCAGCAAATGAATTACTTCACAGAAAAGCGTTAAATGCGCTGAAGTAACGCTGTATTAAAAGCAATATATAACAAAGGCATGTGTGCCTGAAAAACTTTAAGGCAACACCTTAAATGTCATGCTGCCTTTTTACAAATAGTTCAGAAAGCAAATGCTTAAAACTTTTTGCAGCATGACAGATAATAATTATGGTTGTATTCTTAAAGTTTTGAAGGGATATATGCCTTTGTTACCTTCATTAAGAGGCGTGTGTTTAAAAACGTTTTTTACCAAGTGCATGCCTCTCAAACAAGCAAAGCCCTTTCATATGCCTGTCCGTAAAATCATACGAAATGCATTTCCAGTACTGAACAAGTTCTTTTTCACTAAGCCATTTCTTATGGGATGCATGTTTTGCAATTAGGGAAAATTTTTTGTATGCATACTCCTTCGCCCGAACTAAATCAGATGTGAAGCTTATGATAAGCTCTTTTTTCTCAGAAAGGGTCTTCTTCTTTACAATCCAGAGTGCAAATACAAACGGCAGGCCTGTGTGTTTAAACCATAATTCACCAAGGTCGTAAACATGGAGGGTTGAAGGTTGAAGGTTGAAAGTTGAATTATGAAGAAGTTGTTTTTCATCCTTCAGCTTTGTTCCTTCATCCTTGCCGGCTACGGCCTTTCTCGCCTTCATCGCATCGTCTCCGATAAGCAGGCAGGCGGAAAAATCAGAAAGTATCTTTCTGACAGAACTGCTGTTTACTTCTGTGAATTTGCACTTGAGTGAATAAAAATCCCTGAGAATAATTTTAAGCAGAGCGACGGAAGTTTCAGACTGGGAAGAAACTGCAATGGTTTTATTATCAAGCGATTCCAACGGGTATTTTGAAAATAAAAAAATACTGCATACAGGGCCTTCGGCGCTTAAAGAAAGCCACGGTACGATTGAATATTTATCTCTGCATTTTAAAAATTCTATGGATGACGACGGACTTATGTCTATTTCCCCATCTCTCAGCTTTTTATTCAGTGCGGACGGCACACCTTTGACAAACTTATATCCTGCATTTCTGCATTTGTCCTCAAGATAGTGATAAATAGGAAACAAATTGGCATACGGAATTTTGCCGATTCTGAGAGTGGATTTTTTTCTGACACTCTGACACTTTGACGCTTTGATAGGCACTCGGTAATTTTAGCATAAAACTTGTTTTTATTTTTTCATTTTGACGCTTTGACACTCTGATGCTTTGACACTCTGACACTCTAACACTTTGACACTTTGACACTCTGACACTTAATATACTTCATGCCTGACATACTGAAAATAACAGCTGTATTCGCAATCATCGTCCTGCTGCTGAAAAAGCGCTGGAACTTAGGGCTTGTAATGGTTTTATCTTCAGTCATCCTGTCGGTTTTTTACCTGCTTGCGCCCGGAGACTTTCTCAGGGCTTTATTAAAAGCAGTCACTGATAAGACGACGCTCATGCTTGCAATTGCCCTTACACTGATAAGAATATTTGAAAACATTACAAGGGAAAAAGGACTGATGCAGGAAATGATGGACTCATTCAGGGGAATGGTTATGGACAGGAGAATTTTGATGGCGTCAATGCCTGCACTGATAGGGCTTTTGCCGTCTATGGGCGGCGCCCTTTTTTCAGCGCCTATGGTTGAAGAGGCGTCAAAGGAGATTAAAGTCTCCCCTGAAAAAAAGGCGTTCATCAATTACTGGTTCAGACACCCGTGGGAGTTCATACTTCCGCTTTATCCCGGCGTTGTCCTCGCATCTGCGATTTCTGGATATCCGCTGAGAAGCCTTATAATTGCAAACCTGCCCTACTCCGTCTGTCTAATCATAGGCGGAATTCTCTGGGGACTTAAAGGAGTGGGAGTTCATAAAGAAGGCTTTAAGACAATCACAGTACGCGGACTGATGAGTTTTCTGCCGCTGAGTTTAATTTTAATTATGGTGATATTTTTCCATGTTGATATCTCTTTGAGCATGGGAGCCGTGATTTTAGGATTGTTCATATTTTTAAGATATTCCTTCAAGGATATCACGGTAACAATCAGGGAGGGATTTTCCTTTGAGATTATCGCAATCATCTTAGGCGTAATGACATTCAAGGCAGTGCTCAATGCCTCAGGCGCGGTATTAAATATAAGCACTTTTTTTTCGGAAAAAGGGATTCCTGCACTGCCGGTGCTTTTCATCATCCCATTTATTTCAGGACTGCTCACAGGGCTGACAGTAGGTTTTGTAGGCAGTACATTCCCGATAATCTTAGGTCTTGAAAATACGCAGAATATAGCCTCTATCTCATTTGCATTTGCCTCCGGCTACACAGGCGTCCTGCTCTCACCTGTCCATCTGTGCCTTGTGCTTACAAGAGAGTACTTTAAGGCTGAAATGGCAGGGATATACCGGAAAATAATCAAGGGAGTTTTATTAATTCTGCTTGCGGCTCTGGCTGGATATTTTATGAGGATATCGTAAGGATGAAGGTTGAAGGATGGAGGATGAGTAAAAAAACATTGTGCCATCTCAACTCTGACCTGTTAGAATATATTTTTAAGTGGAGCAAACAAATTTGAACAAATACATTGAGCAATTCAACATTTCACTAAGGGCGGAGCGTGACGTATCTATCCACACCCTCAGGGCATACAATAAAGACCTTGAAGAGTTTTTTTCATTTATGGACAAAAAACCACAGGAAATTGACAATCTGGACATAAGAAGCTTTCTTGCATCACTTTACAGCAGAAAACTCAAAAAGACCTCCATTGCAAGAAAGCTTGCAACCATCAGGTCTTTCTTCAAGTTCCTAAACAGGGAAGGCATTGTCAAAAAAAATCCCGCTAAACTCGTCTCAAGCCCTAAAGTTCCTAAAGCCCTGCCAAAATTTCTCACGATTGACGAGGTATTTTCGCTTGTAGATGCCCCAAAGGGCGAGACATTCAGCATGTCCAGGGATAAAGCCATACTTGAACTCCTTTACTCATCAGGGCTCAGGGTATCAGAGCTGACAACTCTTGACATGAATGATTTTGACATGAAAGAGTTCCTTTTGAGGGTCAAGGGAAAAGGGAAAAAAGAGAGAATAGTCCCTATCGGGTCAAAAGCAGTTGATGCGCTTAAGAATTATCTTCCTGAAAGAATCGCAATAAAGAAAAAATCACAGGCGCTGTTTCTGAATAACCGCGGTGAAAGGTTGACAGACAGGAGCGTCAGACGTATAGTAGTAAAGTACAGCAGGATGGTCGCGCTTAAGAATCACTTAGGTCCCCACGCCTTAAGACACACTTGTGCGACTCACATGCTTCACGGCGGCGCTGACCTGAGGACAATCCAGGAATTGCTGGGGCATTCATCGCTTTCAACAACACAGAAATACACCCATGTGGACATTGCCCATATCATGGAGGTTTACGACAAGGCGCACCCGAGGGCAAAAAACAGTGAAAAGTTAAAAGTTAAGAATTAAGGAGATGAAGATGTTTCATGGAACAACAATTCTCTGCGTAAGGAAAAACGGGAAGGTAGCAATTGCCGGAGACGGGCAGGTAACTCTCGGACAGACGGTAATTAAACATAACGCAAAAAAAATCAGAAGGATGTACAACGATAACGTAATTGCCGGTTTTTCCGGCGCAACTGCTGATGCGTTCACCCTTTTTGAAAAATTTGAGGCAAAGATTGAAACCTACAGGGGCAATATTACACGGGCGGCAGTAGAGCTTGCCAAAGACTGGCGGACAGATAAAATACTCAGAAGGCTTGAGGCGCTTTTGATTGTAGCGGACAGGGAGCATACCTTTATCATATCAGGCAACGGCGACGTGCTTGAGCCTGAAGACGGCATCGCCGCCATCGGCTCTGGAGGTCCCTATGCGCAGGCGGCGGCAAAGGCGCTTATGCTGCACTCAAACCTTGAGGCAAAGGACATCATTAATGAGGCAATGAAGATTACATCAAAAATATGCATTTACACCAATGAGCAGATTTCAACAGAGGAGCTAATTTAATCCGGAGGCAGATTATTTCATGGATAACCTTACACCAAGAAAAATTGTTGCAGAGCTTGATAAATACGTAATCGGACAGGACAAGGCAAAACGGGCCGTTGCTATCGCCCTCAGAAACAGATGGCGGAGGCAGCAGCTCTCGGATGATTTAAGAGACGAGGTGCTTCCAAAAAATATTCTCATGATAGGGCCTACAGGCGTAGGCAAGACCGAGATTGCAAGAAGGCTTGCAAGACTGGTCGGGGCGCCGTTTATAAAAGTTGAAGCCTCAAAATTCACAGAAGTCGGTTATGTAGGCAGGGACGTTGAGTCAATGGTAAGGGATCTGACGGGATTGGCGGTAAGCATGGTCCGGATTGAGCATATGGAAAAAGTCTATGAAAAAGCGCAAACGCTTGCAGAGGAAAAACTCCTGGACCTTTTACTGCCGTTTCCGCGTATGAGCAGGAAACCGGCAACTGCGGAGACAATTGCAAAGACAGAAGAGGAGAAGGAAAGCTATACCGAGACGCGTGAAAAATTAAGGACGCAGCTTAAAGAAGGCAAGCTGGACCAGAGATATGTGGATGTTGAAGTGCATGAAAAAGTTGTGCCCTTCGGCATTGTTTCAAATATCGGCATGGACGAGATGGAGATGAATTTAAAAGAGATGCTCGGTAATTTCCTTCCGCAAAAGGCACGCAGAAAAAAGCTCAAAGTCCCTGAGGCGCTGACGCTTCTTGTGCAGGACGAGGCAAATAAACTGATTGACATGGATAAGGTAATAAAAGAGGCACTTGTAAGGACCGAGCAGAACGGAATCATATTTATTGATGAAATTGACAAGATAGCAAGCAAAGGACAAAGTTACGGTCCTGATGTATCAAGAGAAGGCGTGCAGAGAGACCTGCTTCCCATTGTTGAAGGCTCAACCGTCTCTACAAAGCATGGGCCCGTAAAAACAGACCACATACTTTTCATAGCCGCAGGGGCGTTTAATGTGGCAAAACCGTCTGACCTCATCCCCGAACTGCAGGGGAGATTTCCGATCAGGGTTGAGCTTGACGCCCTCGGCAAAAAGGAATTTCTGAGAATTCTTAAAGAACCGCAGAATGCGCTGACCAAACAATACATCGCACTGCTTGAAACCGACGGGGTTAAGATTAAATTTGAAGAGGAATCAATCGCAGAGATAGCAGGCATTGCCGAAGAGGTAAATGAAAAGACCGAGAACATAGGCGCAAGAAGGCTTCATACCATTCTTGAAAAACTCCTTGAGGACATCTCCTTTGACGCCCCGGACAGAAAAAACGGCACCGTCAAAATAGATGCCAAGTATGTCAAAGAAAGACTGTCCGATATTGTAAAAAATGAGGATTTAAGCAGGTATATTCTGTAACGGTCGCCCTCCTACTTAAAAAACCCTTGACATTAAAGTTTGTTAAATTTTATTCTTTAATGTTTTTCCTTTTTCCAAAAACAGGTATTTCTATAAGTTAGGTCTGTGACCTGCTAAATGAGGTTAGGATAATTGAGCAAGTTTGCTACTTTTGAGAGAGGGATACACCCTGCAGAAGCAAAAGGATTAACTTCAGGCAGTCCTATTACAAGGGCTGACCTGCCTAAGAGGGTCGTGCTCCCGTTAAGTCAGCACACCGGCGCGCCTGCAAAACCTGAGGTTCAAATCGGCAACCTTGTAAAAAAATATCAGTTAATCGGCTCTGCGCAGGGCTTTGTCTCAGCGCCTGTCCACGCCTCCATATCAGGAAAGGTCACGGCAATTGCCGAGTTCCCTCATTCATCAGGGAGGATGATACAGTCCGTTGTCATTGAAAGCGACGGAAACGACGAGGGCCTCGCCTTAAAAGAAAATCCGGATTATCTCAATCTAAGCGCCGAAGAAATTAAGACCCTGATAAAAGACGCCGGCATAGTCGGGCTTGGAGGCGCGGCCTTCCCTACAAATGTCAAACTTTCGCCGCCTAAGGAAAAACCAATAGATACAGTCATCCTTAACGGCGCTGAGTGCGAACCATATCTTACAGCAGACCACAGGCTGATGCTTGAGCAGTCTGAAGGGATTGTCAGCGGCTTAAAGATTATTATGAAGGCGCTCGGCGTAACCAGCGGTTATATCGGCATAGAAAATAACAAGCCTGACGCCATTGAAAAGATGAAGTCAGCAGTTTCAAAGGAGCAGTGCCTTGAGGTAATGCCCCTCACGGTGAAATATCCGCAGGGCGCTGAAAAGATGCTGATTAAGGCTGTCAAAGGCAGGGAAGTTCCAAGCAAAGGGCTTCCGATGGATGCTGGGTGTGTAGTTCAGAACGTTGGCACTGCGTTTGCAGTTTATGAGGCCGTGCGTTTCGGCAAGCCTCTGATTGAAAGGGTCGTAAGTGTAACCGGCAATGGCATAAAAAAACCTAAAAATCTGCTCGTGCGGATCGGCACCCTTGTTTCAGAACTCATAGAACAGTGCGGCGGACTTTCTGAAAAAGTTATTAAGGTCATAGCCGGAGGTCCGATGATGGGATTTGCGCAGTGGAGACTTGACGTCCCAGTAGTAAAAGGCACTTCAGGTATATTGACCCTTACAGATGATGATTATGTGCCGTCTGAAGAATATTTTTCATGCATAAGATGCGGAAGCTGTATAGACGCATGCCCTATGGGGATTAACCCTTCAATGCTCAGCATCCTTTCTGAAAAGGGTCATTATGAAGAGGCAAAAGAATACAATTTATTTGACTGTTTTGAGTGCGGTTCATGCGCCTACGTCTGCCCTTCAAACAGGCCGATGGTGCAGTTTATAAGACTGGCAAAGTCTATGGTGAAACCGTGAACATAAAAATAGTTCTTCAGGAATTCCTGTGGGTACATATCCCCTATCCGTCATTCCGGCTTGTCCGGAATCTTTCCGAGGGGTGCTCAAAAGGATTCCCGACGCGCTTTGCTTGCGGGAATGACATCCACACAACAGTCGGAAGAACCATAAAAATTAAGGTGTCAAGGGGTCACGGGTAGAAAAAACTTGGCTGAGAAGAAAGAACATGAATTAATAGTTTCCGTCAGTCCTCATGTAAAAGGCGAGGAGTCTGTCAGCCGCATCATGTGGACTGTCAATCTGGCTTTGCTGCCTTCATTTTTAATGTCTGTTTATTTCTTTGGACCAAGGGCGCTCTGGATTTTATCGCTCAGCATCGGATCGTCGGTGCTTTCCGAGTACATCTATAAAAAAGCCCTTAAAATAAACAGCACGGTAAGCGATGGAAGCGCATTTTTAACAGGGCTTCTCCTTGGAATGAACCTTCCGCCATCCATTCCCTTTTACATCCCGATAGTCGGCTCTTTTGTGGCAATCATCATTACAAAACAGCTTTTCGGCGGATTAGGCTACAACATCTTTAACCCTGCGCTCATCGGCAGGGCTTTTTTGCTAATTTCATGGCCCAAGGCAATGACCGTGTGGACAGAGCCGACTGCGCTTTTTATTAAAATGGATGCAAAAACAACTGCAACGCCTCTGGGCATTTTAAAGGAAGAAGGCATTGGAAAGCTCATGGAAATTTTTGGAGACAAGGCGCATCTCTACATGCAGCTCCTTACCGGAAACAGGGGCGGCTCGCTCGGTGAAACATCTGCAATCGCGCTGCTTTTCGGAGCGGCATTCCTCATTTACAGGGGATATATCACATGGCATATCCCCTTTTCATTTCTCGGAACAGTTGCAGCGCTTGCATGGATATTCGGCGGAAAGGGCGCACTATTTACCGGCGACCCGGTCATTCATCTTCTAAGCGGCGGGCTTATGCTCGGCGCATTTTTCATGGCAACAGATTATGTCACATGCCCTTCAATAAGAAAGGGGCAGGTAATATTCGGCATTGGATGCGGAGTCATTACGATGCTGATAAGGTTAAAGGGCGGCTTTCCAGAAGGCGTTATGTTTGCAATACTGCTTATGAACTGCTTTGCCCCGCTGATTGACAGAGGAATAAAAACAGATCAATTCGGGGCGATAAAGAAGAAAAAAGATAAAACATAAAACCACAGAGGGCACGGAGAAAAACAAAACTGAATTTAGCCACAGATTGCACAGATTAACACAGATTTTTTAAAAAGTTTTTTCTTTTTAAGATGTAGTTAATAAGGAACAAAATATGACACCAAAAGACATGGCAAAAATAACCGTTAACCTCATCGTGATATATCTTATCGGAGGGCTGATTATTGCCTTTGTGTACGCAAAGACGTCTCCTGTAATGTATAAAAAGGGGCTTGAGGAAAAAGAGGCGGCGCTTAAGACAATGATGCCTGAGGCGGATAAGATAGAAGAAATAGGCAAGTGGGAGCCGCATCATAAGCATGCCGGATACTATATCGCTAAAAAAGGCAGTGAAGAACTCGGCTACATAGTTGAGGGGTTTGGCAAAGGCTATTCAAGTTACATCAACTTTTTGGTTTCAATTGATAAAAATTTTACGGTTAAAAAGGTAAGCATTCTGCATCATGCGGAGACACCGGGGTTGGGAGATGAGATTGAAAAAGATTATTTTTTGAAACGCCTTGAAAGCAAAAATGTTGATACGCTTGTTGTTGTAAAAGGAGAAGCAGGGGATAAGGTAGAGGCGATTTCAGGCGCTACAATCTCCAGCCGGGCAGTGACAGAAGACGGCGTAAGAAAGGGCGTGGAGATGCTTAAAGGAAAATTGTCCGGCGCAAAAACAGAAGAACAGGGGAAGGAACACCAGCATGGCACACATTCATAAAAGCAACTGGGAATTAATCAAAAACGGAATATTCAGCGAAAATACTATATTTAAAATGGCGATAAGTTTATGCCCTTCCATTGCCGTTACCAACAGTTTAAAGAACGGTTTTTTTATGGGTGTTTCGGTCATTTTTGTTCAGACAATGGTCAATCTCACTGTTTCATTAATAAGAAATTTTATTAATCCAAAAATCCGCATCCCGATATTTATGATGATTATTGCAGGCTATGTCAGCATCATTGATATGTCAATGGCGGCATGGGCAAGGCCTGTTTATAAACAGATAGGACTTTATATACAGCTTATTGTTGCTTTTGCCTCAATCTTTGCAAGGGCAGAGGTTTTTGCGATAAAAAACAGGATTATCCCATCAATAAGCGACGGTCTCGGCATGGGCATAGGATTCTTTCTGGCAATGGTTATAATCAGCTTTTTCAGAGAGCTTTTGGGACAGGGCGCATTATGGGGTTTCCCTATCGTATCAGGCAATCCCCTGCTCATAATGGTCCTGCCGGCAGGAGGATTTTTTGCCGTCGGCATACTGATGGGATTTTTCAACTGGATGGACATGAAATTGGCTGAACGCAAGGCAGCGGCGGGTGGTTGATAAAAATACGCATAAAAATGTCATTCCGGCTTGTCCGGAATCTTTCTTTATGAAGGATTCCCGACTAAGCGGGAATGACAAGCAGGAGAAAACATTATGGACTTTAATAAACTTTTTGAACTGGTAGTAGCGGCATCACTTATAAACAATTTTGTGTTTACAAGATTCCTGGGGCTTTGCATTTTTTTTGGTGTCTCAAAGAGGATGGAAACTGCCGTTGGAATGAGCATAACTTTTACCGCTGTCATGGTAATAAGTTCGGCCTTAAGCTGGATTGTCTTTAAATATATCATGATACCT